>CAMCWS010000056.1 GCA_945882755.1 Bordetella parapertussis
CGTCATTGCGAGCGCAGCGAAGCAATCCCCCGTCATTGCGAGCGCAGCGAAGCAATCCCTCAGGCCTGTTACTCAAAGTGGATACCAAGTTGCGACTATAGTTCTGCGCAATTTCAGAGGCGACGCATGAACGTTATTTATCGGATCACATATCCAAACGGCAAGATCTATATCGGCCAAGACCGAACCAACAGCATTAATTACTTCGGCAGCGCATCAAGTGAGCTAATAGCTAAGGACTTTACTTGGGAGCAAAGGCAAAGCTTCACGATTACTCGAGACATCCTGTGGGAATCGGACACTGCTACTCGTTCGGAGATCAACAAAATAGAAATTGAGATGATCAGGCACTTTGAGTCCAATCATCCAGCTAAGGGATACAACATGACACCGCCATTTCGAGGGGTGTCATAGTCAAGAAACTCATCAACTAAAGAAAGTAGCAGACGAGCCACTGGGGTCGGTAAGCTGCAGATTGCTTCGCTGCGCTCGCAATGACAGCAGAGGCAAAGACGGGGGATTGCTTCGCTTCGCTCGCAATGACGGGCATCGGGCACAATGACGGGATGTCAGAACGTGTCATTTCTCTCTTCGATCTTCGCAACCGCCCTGCCGTCATTCCGGCCACGCCCATCCCAGCCTCCGGCCTGCTCGGCGACCAACGCGGCCGACCCTTGCGGGACCTGCGCATCAGCGTGACCGACCGCTGCAACTTCCGCTGCAACTACTGCATGCCTAAGGAAGTGTTCAACAACGATTACAAATACCTGCCGCATTCATCGCTTCTAAGCTTTGAAGAAATCACCCGCATCGCTTCGCTGTTTGTGGCGCATGGGGTGCAAAAACTGCGCTTGACGGGCGGCGAACCGCTGTTGCGCAAGAATTTGGAAGTGCTGATTGAGCAATTGGCAGCTTTGCGAACACCTGAAGGCAAAGCTTTGGACTTGACGCTCACCACCAATGGCTCGCTGCTGCGCCGCAAAGCCGCAGGTTTGAAGGCCGCTGGTTTGCAGCGCGTGACGATCAGCTTGGATGGTTTGAATGACGACATCTTCCGCGCCATGAACGACGTGGACTTCCCCGTCGCCGATGTGTTGGACGGCATCGAAGCTGCCAAAGAAGCGGGCTTGGGCCAAGACGCCAAAGGCGGCTTCAGCGGTTTGAAAATCAACATGGTGGTGAAGAAAAGCACCAACCTGAGCGAAATCATCCCCATGGCGCGGCACTTTCGCGGCAGCGGCCTCACACTTCGCTTCATCGAGTACATGGATGTGGGCGAGACCAACGGTTGGCAAATGGACGAGGTGCTGCCCTCGGCTGAACTCATCAAGCTGCTGCAAGCCGAGTTCCCCTTGGTTCAACTCGAACCCTCGACTCCTGGCGAAACCGCACAGCGCTGGGGATACGCCAATGCCCAAGGCGAGTTCGACCCCAGTCTGGGCGAAGTAGGCGTCATCAGCAGCGTGACCCAAGCGTTTTGTGGCGACTGCAACCGCGCACGCTTGTCTACCGAAGGACAGCTTTATCTGTGCTTGTTTGCGGCGACTGGCCACGATTTGCGCAGCCTGTTGCGCAACGGTGCCACAGACGCGGATATCGCGTCCGCCATTGGGCTGATTTGGCAACAGCGAGACGATCGCTACTCCGAGTTGCGCGGCCTGAACCTTCAGCCACTGCCCGCATCTGGCCAAAAGCGTGTCGAGATGAGCTACATCGGCGGTTGATGATCGCTCCAACGCCTGACAACATCACGGGCTGGGTGCTGGCCGGTGGTCAAGCCCAACGCATGGGCGGGGTAGACAAAGGTTTGCAACTCTTCCAAGGTCAAGCCTTGGCATTACGCGCTGCACAGCGCTTGGCGTCACAAGTACATCTCGTGAAACTCAATGCGAATCGCCATCTCCCAGACTATGCAAGCTGGGGCTACGACGTCCACGCCGATAGCTTGAGCGGTTTTGCAGGGCCTTTGGCTGGCATGCTGACAGGCTTGCAGCATTGCGCCACCGAATGGCTGCTATGCGTGCCTTGCGACAGTCCTTTTTTTCCGCTGGATTTGGCTTACCGCCTTGGCATGGCGGTGGATGCAGAACAGTCCACCATGGCAGTTGCGTGGGCGCCCGAGGTCGATGCACAGGGGGACACGGTTTGCCGACCTCAACCGGTGTTTTGCTTGCTACACCGTTCTTTGCAAACAAGTCTGCGTGATTTTTTGCACAGTGGGGGACGCAAAATTGACGCTTGGACCACGCAACACGCCAATGCACGAATGGATTTCAACCTGCCCCACGATACCCGCCATGCGTTTGCCAACGCCAACACATGGCAAGAACTCAAGGACTTGGAAGGCTAAGCGGTTTTGGCAGAAACCGTGTCTTCCTCGAAGACGGTTTGAATCGGCCCAGGCGTTCCCTTGCGGGCAAACAAGGAGTACATGGTGGGCACCACAAAAATGGTCAACAAGGTACCCAAGGACATGCCTCCCACAATCACCCAGCCAATTTGCTGACGGCTTTCTGAGCCAGCGCCAGTGGCCAAGGCCAAGGGAATGGCACCTAAAACCATGGCGCCAGTGGTCATCAAAATCGGGCGCAAACGCAAGGTGGCCGATTTGTGAACAGCGTCTATCGCACTCATGCCCGTCATGCGCAATTGGTTGGCAAACTCAACAATCAAAATGCCATGCTTGGTGATCAAGCCCACCAAGGTAATCAGCCCAATTTGGCTGTACACATTCAAGGTGCTGCCCGTCCACTGCAAAGCCAACAAGGCCCCCACCATCGACAAAGGCACCGATAGCAAGATCACAAACGGGTCGACAAAGCTCTCGAACTGCGCCGCCAACACCAAGAAAATGAACACCAAGGCCAACACAAACACGCCAGTCAGTGAACCAGATGACTGCACAAACTCTCGGGAATTGCCGTTGACATCGGTGGAGTAGCCCGTTTTGAGCACTCTGCCAGTGACCTCTTTCATGAAGGCCAAGGACTGGCCCAAAGAATAGTTGGGGGCCAAATTGGCGGTGAAGCTGACGCTGCGCCGCTGTGCAAAGTGGTTGAGTTCACGCGGCACCACCACTTCTTTCATTTTCACCAAGGCCGACAAAGGCACCATGGTGTCGGCACGGCCTCGAACAAAAATCTTCTCAACATCCAAGGGTGTATTACGGTTCTTGGCCTCGGTCTGCACCACCACGTCGTACTTCTCACCTTCGCGCTTGTATTGGGTCACGCTGCGACCGCCCATGGCGGTTTCCACCGCGCGGGCAATCACATCCACAGGGATGCCTAAATCAGCGGCACGCTCACGGTCCACCTCTAAGCTGATCTCGGGCTTGTTCAAGCGCAAGTCCACATCCAAGCTGACGATGCCGGGGTTTTTAGCGATCTCATCTTGAAGGGTCTTGGTGACTTTGGCCAGGTTTTCATAGCTGTCGTTGGTCAATACCACAAAGTTGAAAGGCCGCTCGCGAAAGGCTTGCCCCAAAGAAGGCGGCGTGATGGGAAAAGCCATTACGCCAGACATGCCACCCATGGCGGGCATCATTTCGCGTGCCATGTCCAAGGTACTGCGTTTGCGTTCATCCCAAGGCAAAGCGCCCAAGAACACAGCGCCTTGGGCCACAGTGGGGTTGCCCACCACCGCAAAGAATTTATCGAACTCGCTGTATTTGCGGCCGATTTTCTCCAACATATTGACGTACTTTTGGGTGTAGTCCAGCGTCGCGCCATCCGGTCCGTTGATGATGACCAAAATCACACCACGGTCTTCCATGGGGGCTAATTCGCTCTTGGCATTGATGAACAAATGGTATGAGCCATAGGCTGCTAGCAGCATGACACCCACCACCAACCAGCGGCGTGAAAACTCGACACCTCCAAAGCGCCAAGCGGTCAAGGTCCAACGCAACACATGACCATAGCCTCGGGTGAGCGAATCAAGCACCTGCCCCATGCCTTTGTCAAAAAACGATGGCTTAGAGTTGTGCTTGAGGAGTTTGGAACACATCATGGGCGAGAGCGACAAAGCCACCACGCCTGAGACCATGACAGAACCGGCCAAGGCCAAGGCAAATTCGGCAAACAACCTGCCCGTGCGTCCTGGGGTAAAGGCCAAGGGCGCAAACACCGCCACCAAGGTCAGGGTCATGGCGACCACCGCAAAACCAATTTCGCGAACGCCCTTGATGGAAGCCGCAAATGGCTCCATGCCCTCTTCGATGTAGCGGTAAATGTTTTCTAGCACCACGATGGAGTCGTCGACCACCAAACCAATTGCCAGCACCAGCGCCAACAGGGTGAGCGAGTTGATGGAAAAGCCAAACAAGGCCATCAGCGCAAAAGTGCCGATCAGTGATACGGGGATGGTGATCAGCGGAATGATGGAGGCTCTGAGGGTTCGCAAAAACACAAAGATGACCAAAGAAACCAAGGCCGCCGCCTCGAAGATGGTGATGAAAACCGCTTCAATAGACTTTTCAATGAACACCGAAGAATCGTTGGCAACTTCGATGTTCACGCCAGAGGGCAGGTTTTCCTTGATGCGCGGCATCATGGCGGTAATGGCTTTGCTCAACTCCAAAGGGTTGGCTGTGGAGTTACGAAGAACGCCCAGCGCAATCGATTCGTTGCCGTTGTAGCGAACCGAAAATCGCTCTGCCAAGGGGCCTTGTTCTATGCGGGCCACGTCACTGAGTCGAATAGCCATGCCATTGACGTTGCGAATCACAATGTCGGCAAATTCTTCGGGCGTGCGCAAATCGGTGGCGGTGGTGATGTTGAACTCACGCATCTGGCTCTCTACCCTGCCAGCCGGAACCTCTACATTGGACTTGCGCAAAGCGTCCTCGATGTCTTGGGTGGTCAGGCGGTAGGCGGCCAGACGGTCGGTGTCCAGCCACACCCGCATGGCGTATTTGCGCTCACCAAAAATACGCACGTCGGCAACACCAGGCGCGGTTTGCATCATCGGCTTGGCAATGCGGTTGGCCAAGTCGGTAAGTTGCAAGGTGTTCATGGTGTCTGAACTGAAGGACAACCAAATCACCGGTTGAGCATCAGCCTCCACCTTGGCAATCACAGGTTCATCGATACCCACGGGCAGTCGCTGACGAACGCGTGACACTTTGTCACGCACATCCGAGGCAGCGGCATCCGGGTCACGCGTTAACAAAAATTTAACGGTGATTTGACTTTGCTCTTGGCGGCTGATGGAGGTGATGACGTCCAAGCCCTCCACACCTGAGAGCGAGTCTTCCAGCACTTTGCTGACCTGCGACTCGACCACCGCGCTGGACGCACCGACATAGCGGGTCTCTACGGTGACGGTAGGGTTGTCAATCTTGGGGTACTCGCGAATAACCAATCGGTTGAACGACACCACGCCGACCAACACAATCAGCAGGGACAAGACGGTGGCGAATACCGGTCGACGTATCGACAGCTCTGGCAATTGCATCTCAGTTCCTAGACTCGGCGACACGCAAAGCGGTGCCATCTTTTTGGAGTCGATGCTGGCCAGCCACCACCACCGTGTCCTGAGCGGTCAAGCCAGACAAAATTTCAACCCGCCCGGGGTGGCGAGCGCCCAACTTGACCTCGGTACGCAAGGACACCAGCTTGGTCTCTGGGGGCAAGGGACCGGCACCAGATACGGCCTCTGGTGGCACCGCACGAATCACAAATTGCTTGCCGGCCATGGGAACAAGGGCCTCTTCAGGTATGGACAAAGCCTCGTTTTTGAGTGCGAACAAGGCATTGACGCGGGCAAACATGCCTGGGCGCAAAGGACCTGCAGGCGTGAATTTTTCCATGGCTTGCGCAGGCCTTGGCGGACAGGCCGCGTCTGGGAGAGTGGGGCTGGGTAGGGCCACCGCGGGTTCCAAGGGTTTCAGGGTTGCCGCACCTTTTTTGGTGAGCGCTTCACCGGGGCCGTCATTGCGCAACACAGCTCTGACACTGATGGAGCGGCCATTGGCATCAATCAAGGGGTCAATCGCCTCGACACGGGCTTGGTAGGTACTTCCCGACAAGGCGTCAATCACCACCTCTACGGTTTGTTTGGGGGACAACTTGCTTTGGTAACGTTCTGGCAAGCGGAAATCGACATACAGCTGCGTGAGGTCTTCCAAGTTCACCATGTCCGCGCCATCTTTGACAAAGTCGCCCACGTTGATATTGCGCAATCCCACGGTGCCGCTGAAAGGGGCCACGATGCGCATACGCTCCCAGCGGGCACAGGTAAGCGCCACCTGCGCTTGTGCCACTTGCAAACTGGCTTGGCTTTCATCAAGCGAACGCTGGGCAATAAAGCCTTTCTCGACCAACTCTTGGTTACGCTTGTGGTTAGCTTGAGCGATGGACATTTGCGCTTGCGCTTGTTGTATTTCAGCGCGTTGCAAGGTGTCATCGAGCTGCACCAGCATTTGCCCTTTGCGCACTTGGCTGCCGTCAGCAAAACCCAAAGCGACAACGCGGCCGGCAACTTCAGGGCGCAGTATGGTGTTTTGGCGAGATTTGAGCGTACCCACGGTTTGCGCATCGTCGCGCAAGGTGGATTGTTCGACTTTGGCGACTTCAACGCCCATGGCCCGAGGCGGTCCAGCGGGAGCACCACCAGGACCGGCCCCAGGTGCGCCAGCAGGCGCAGCAGGTTTAGCTCCTGCAGCAGGAGCGGCGACTGTGCCAGCGCTAACAGCGGCTGCAGAGGGTTTGTTTTGGTACCACCAGCCGCCTACAGCAGCCACCGCGATACCTACAACCGCTACAGCGGTGATCATGTTTTTCGAAGCCATAAGTGATCAAAAACCCTTGAAAGTTATCGGGTCATTATCAACCCGATTGAACTGTCAAGACACCTTGGTTTGCTAAGGCATCAGCGCGTTCATTTCCGGGGTCGCCCGAATGACCTTTGACCCAGCGCCACTCAATGTGATGTCCGCTCTGAGACACCACTGAGTCCAATATTTGCCAAAGGTCGGCATTTTTCACCGGCTGTTTGGCTGCGGTTCTCCATCCCCGCGCTTTCCAACTGGGCAGCCATTCGGTGATGCCTTTGCGAACATACTCGCTGTCTAAATAGAGATGCACATGACAGGGGTGCTTCAAGGCTTGAAGCGCTTGAATGACTGCCATCAATTCCATGCGGTTGTTGGTGGTCAGCAATTCACCGCCAAACACATCACGCTCGGTCTCCCCGTAGCGTAAAAAAGCGCCCCAGCCGCCAGGGCCGGGGTTGCCTTTGCAAGCACCATCGGTATAAATAGTGACCAATTTCATGGCCTGTGCTTGCTAGAGTTCACTGTGGGAACGGCACTGACCGCGGTTTTGCGGGACGCCTTTTTCCATTGGGGACTGATGAGGTGCATGCCGCGTACGCGTTTAATGGCCACCAAAAAATACACCGAACCCAAAACGGGCCACCAACGGTCACCGGCTTTGTCCATCCATGCAAAGCGTTGCAACCATTTGTCCGACTCAAAAGAAGGTCGGTAAGCCCCAAAACACCCGCCTTCAATGTCAAAACTGAGTAAGCGCAACCAATCTCGCAAGCGCCAAGACGCAAGAAAGTCGACTTGTGGGGGCAAAAAGGGGGCCTGCCACCCCAAGCGAGCATAGGCCTTGGCACGTTGTTGGCGAAGACCCCAAAGGCTCAGCGGGTTGAAGCCGCAAACCACCACGCGGCCATCGGGCACCAACACCCGTGCGACCTCACGCAAACAACTGTGCGGATCACGGCTGAGCTCCAGGGTGTGGGGCATGACCACCAAATCGAGGCTTTGCTCGGAAAAAGGCAGGGCCACATCATCGGTCAACAAACTGGGCACAGCGCCCTTGGAGGGCTGGTTTTCGCTCACCCAGCAATGCCGTATGCGGCTGCTTTGCAGCGCAGGCAGGCTTGATAAACCCAGTTGCAAAGCATGGTAGCCAAAGATGTCTGCAATGACCTTGTCAAACTGGCGAGACTCCCATTCGCGCAGGTAGGCGCCAGCAGGTGTTTTCAGCCAATCATTCAAGTCCAAAGAGGTTTCTATAATTTGAGGATCCATGAAAAACCAATATCACCGACAACGCTTGGGCGCTTTGTATTTGCTACCCATTCTATTCAGCCTTCTTTCGCTTACATCTATCAAGGCCAATGCTGAGTCCAGCCAAGCTGACACACCGATAGAAACCACCGAACTGCAAGCCCTGCCAGACACGCAGCCAAGCAGCCACACGGTCACCGAGGTGGAAATTCCTGCAGACTTGTGGACCCGCATACGCCGTGGCTTTGCGATGCCAGACCTGCAAGTCGACATGGTGCAAGAGCGTGAGCAGTGGTATGCCAACCGACCTGATTACATCGAGCGCATGACGGCCCGCTCAAGCAAATACCTCTATCACATCGTTGAAGAAATTGAACGCCGAGGCATGCCCACCGAGTTGGCTTTGCTGCCGTTCATTGAAAGTGCGTTCAATCCTCAGGCCGTGTCTTCGGCACGAGCCAGTGGCATGTGGCAGTTCATGCCGCGAACCGGCAAAGACTTTGACTTGAAACAAAACGCTTTCCGCGACGATCGTCGCGATGTGCTGGCCTCGACCCGCGCAGCACTGGACTATTTGCAGCGTCTGCATGGCATGTTCGGCGACTGGCACTTGGCTTTGGCCGCCTATAACTGGGGCGAAGGCAATGTAGGCAAGGCCGTCAACCGTAACCTCAGAGCAGGTCAAGCCGTGGCTTATACAGACTTGCGTATGCCGGCAGAAACCCGCCTGTATGTCCCCAAATTGCAGGCGATGGAAAACTTGATCGCCAATCCACAGGGCAAGGGTATCCAACTGCCCTCCATTCCGAATCACCCCTACTTCCAAACCGTGCCCTTGCCAAGGGACATGGATGTGGCCTTGGTGGCTCGCTTGGCCGAAGTGCCGATTGAAGATTTCAAAGCCCTCAACCCTTCGGCACACCGCCCAGTGCTGTTGGCGGGGGGGATATCCCAAATTTTGTTACCTTGGGATAACGCTGAAATTTTTGAACGCAATATGGCGGCTTACGATGGTCGTTTGGCTAGTTGGACAGTCTGGGTAGCGCCCAAAAACATGAAGGTTCCAGAGGCTGCTAAAAAAGTGGGCATGAGCGAAGAAGACATGCGCAGCGTCAACAAAATACCGCCACGCATGCTCATTAAAGCCGGTTCTGCCCTGTTGGTGCCGCGCCCTAGCAAACAAGAACAAGACGTCACCTCCAAAGTGGCCGATAACGGCCAACTGAATTTGGCCCCCGAAGTTGTTTTGCGAAAGCGAGTCATCAAGGCGGGTAAAAAAGATACTTTGGCCAGCGTTGCCAAGCGCTACAAAATCGCCGCAGCCGATGTGGCCAAATGGAACAATTTGCCTTTTGACAGTGCCCTCAAGCCAGGACAAAAGCTGGTTCTGATGCTGCCTGGTAAAGCGAGGGGCAAAAATAAAAAAGCCGTTCAGCGCAACAAAGGCTGAAGCTACATTCGATAACGTTGCTTCGCTTTACGAACAAAGTCGTTGTTCACTGTGCCCTGCCAAGCCAGTGTGGCAGACAAGAGCTTGGGGTCGAGCAACCTGAGCATGCGAAGGCTGACCTGCTGAGCCTCGGGCAACAGCAGCCCGTCCAGTGAGAAGCTCTCACGCAGGTTATCGATGGCATTCAGGTACACCAAACGGTCGGGTACCACGGGGTTGTCCACCATATAACGCAATAGGTCCGAGGGTCCAGCGGTTCTCAACCATTTAAGACAACGCACCACCGCTGACACCATGGCCTGACAAGCTTTGGGTTGCTGCTGCACCAAGGCTTGGGAAACAAGCAGGCAGTTGCCGGGCAAAAGCCCACCAAACACCTGCTGGGTTTGCTTGAGGGTTCGCCAATTTCTGACGACCGTGAGATCGTCTTTCTTCTCCAACGCTGTCATCACGGGGTCTGAGGCAAACAAGGCATCCACAGCGCCAGTGCGTGCGGCCACCATGGCTTGTAGCGATGAATTGAAATAGACCCATTGGATGTCGTTGGATTGGAGCCCCGAGCGCAGCATACTGAACGACAGGCAACGCTGTGCAGAGCCCTCAGCATCCATCAAACCGATGCGCTTGCCGCTAAGGTCAGCCATGGTTTTGAAATTGGGAACGTTTTTGCTGGAGACGCCCAGGGCCCATTGCGGTGTGCGGGCAATTTGAGCGATGCAAACCGCATCAAACCCTTTTTGCTTGAGCAGCAAGGCAGTATCGTAAGAGGCGCACATCACATCGGCAGTGGCTTGCGTCAAGGTAGCCATGGCCGCGGGTTGGCTGGGCTGCTCCACCCATTCAATCTCCAAACCTTCGGCTTTGAAAAAACCCAACTGCTCTGCAAGCAACAAAGGCAAATGGCTCAAGGAGGTGCGGTCGTCAAAAACCAAAGTTAAACGTGATTTGTCAGGGTTGGCTTTGGCGGGCAAATGGGTAAGTGTCAATGAGGCAAGCAATGCTGAACAACCCATCAACCATTGGCGACGGTGCATAGCAAAAAGATCGGTTATTCGCGAATCTGACATGCTTATCAGCATAAACAACTACATGATTTGGCGCATCAGGTACAGCCCTGTTGGTGAAAACCTTAGGTGCTGCGTCTGTCCATCAAAGCGTGGGCAATCGTGCCTAAATCCACATATTCCAATTCGCTACCGACTGGCACCCCACGTGCCAAGCGTGTCACCACCAAGCCTTTGCGCCTAAAGACCTCACTCAAAACATGGGCTGTGGCCTCCCCCTCGGCGGTGAAGTTGGTGGCCAAGATGATCTCTTGCACCAAGCCATCGTCCACCCTTTGAATCAGCTTTTGCATACCAATGTCGTTCGGTCCAACGCCTTCAATCGGACTGAGTTTGCCCATCAACACAAAATAAAGTCCCTGATAGGCCAAGGTTCTCTCTAGCGCCGATTGATCCGCGGGTGTCTCCACCACACACAAGCGCGTGGCGTCTCGCTGCGTGTCTTGGCAGGTGGCACAAATATCAAACTCAGTGAGGGTATGGCAACGCTGGCAATGCTTGACGGCCTCCACAGCATTGACCAAGGTTCGTGCCAGCAACTGGGCACCCTCGGGGTCGTGTTGCAACAAGTGGTAGGCCATGCGTGAAGCGGAACGCTGCCCCACGCCAGGCAAACGCCTGAGGGCTTGCACCAAAGCCTCTAAGGCGGCGTTGTCACGCATTAAAAGGGCAGTTTCATGCCGCCTGGCAAGCCAGGCATGCCACCGGTGAGCTTGCCCATCTTGGCTTCGGTGGCTTCTTCTGCTTTGCGAGCGCCATCGTTGAAGGCCGCGGCAATCAGGTCTTCGAGCATGTCTTTGTCGTCAGTCATCAAACTGGGATCGATGGTGACGCGTTTGACTTGGTGCTTGCAGGTCATGAGGATTTGCACCATGCCAGAGCCGGCTTCGCCGGTGACCTCGATAAAAGCCAATTCTTCTTGGGCTTTCTTCAGGTTTTCTTGCATGGCTTGGGCTTGTTTCATCAGGCCCGCGAGTTGTCCTTTGTTAAACATGGTGGTCTTTCAGTGGTCGAAAAGTCGCAAAGTGCCAGGAATGATCTTGGCGTCGAATTCATTGATCAGGCGTTGAACGCTTGGGTGGTTGAGGATATCTGCTTCGGCTTGCGCCATACGCTGCTGTTGAAGCGCTGTGATGCGCCGTGCTGGCGAGTCTTGCACAGGGCCTTGCGCCACTTGCAGCGTCACCGCATGGCCAAGGGATTGCAACGCCAATTGAAGTCGTTCGCGGTTGCTGGCACTGTTGAGAGACTCGCTTTCAACTTGCAAATGCCACACGCCATAGTCTTGCGCCATCAATTGCGACTGCATGGCCAGCTCGCGGGTCATGGCTTGAATCAATTGGGCTTTGACCATGTCTTGCACCACAGATAACCATTGCTCCCCAAAAGCTGAATCATGGGTTGGCAGGGTGTCTACTGCTTTGGGTGCAGTGGGCGCAGCTGCAGGAGGTGCTGGTGGTGCTGAAGGTCTTGGAGCGGCTGTGACAGGCTCAGATGCTGTTTTCAGAGTTTTTTTTTCAGCCTGGGCATGGACTGGCTTGAAGGCCAGCAAACGCAACAACACCATGGTCAGTGCCGCGTACTCATCAGGAGCCAAGCCTAAATCAGCGCGGCCATGCAAGCAAATGCTGTAGAGCAACTGGGTTTCATCTGCAGGCATCAACTGGGACAAATCAGCGATGCGCTGTACCTCGGGGTCGGGATCGTCACTGGCAGCGGACTGGGCCGTGGCTTGGTGAACCGCCATACGCTGCAACACCATGCCCATCTCTTCCAACAAAGAACTGGCCGATAGCCCCAAGTGACGCAGCGACTCACAGGTTTGCACCACCAAAGCACCATCGCCATGGGCCAAGGCCACGATCAAGGTGAACACATGGCTGCGGTCCACGCTTCCCAACATATCGCGAACCACCGCTTCAGCCAAAGCGCCGTTGCCAAACGCGATGGCTTGGTCGGTGAGTGACAAAGCGTCGCGCATAGAGCCGCGTGCTGCACGGGCCAGCAAGCGCAAGGATTGCACATCGGCTTGCACCTGTTCGTCTGCCAACACCTGCGTCAGGTGCTCAACAATGGTCTCAGGCGCCATGGGGCGTAAATTGAACTGCAAGCAGCGGGACAACACCGTGACAGGCACTTTGTGCGGGTCGGTGGTGGCCAGCACAAATTTCAAATATTCAGGCGGCTCTTCCAAGGTTTTGAGCATGGCATTGAACGCGGTGTTGCTCAGCATATGCACCTCGTCAATCATGAAGACTTTGAAGCGCCCTTGAACCGGCTTGTAAGCGGCCTGCTCTAGTAATTGCTGAACCTCGTCTACGCCTCGGTTGGAGGCCGCATCCAGTTCGGTGTAATCCACAAACCGACCAGCATCAATATCCACACAGGCAGAGCAAACGCCACAAGGCTCATCCGTGATGCCAATCTCACAGTTCAAGGACTTGGCCAAGATACGCGAGACAGTGGTTTTGCCCACGCCGCGGGTGCCGGTGAACAAATACGCATGGTGCAGGCGTTGCGAGCGCAAGGCATTGGTAAGCGCTTGCACAACGTGGGACTGACCTACCAATTGGGTAAAGGTCTTGGGGCGGTATTTGCGAGCGAGCACCAGATAGGACATGGCCTGATTCTACGGGGCGTACAATTTGCCTTGACGGGCCTTCCCACATGGGGAAGCGGCCAACCGGGTCAGGTGGGGAACCAAGCAGCCCTAACTGTGGAGCCAGTGCTGGGGTCAAGGCTCGTCAACTGATTTAATTTTCTCAACCATCAATACGGGCACCAATTTTTAATGCTCAGTTTGACTCCAAGTAGCCAAGTAGGGCATTCATCTCCATGCCTTCGACATCAACTTTATTGAAGCATAATTTCCTAAATTCACACAGATCAACTGCAACCATATTTATTTGTACGCAGTTTTCATAATTGCTTTCGCATAAAAACTATTATTTAAAGCAATTAACAGATTTATAGTGGAAAGAGGCTTTTTTTGAGCCCATTTAAGTCATTGGATGGTGGGTGTAGTCGTTGCCAGTATCCAAGATCTTGAAGTCGCCCATTGTGGATGAATCTCCATCGGTGTCAATGGCGGTGAGTGTTGGAATAGATCCTGATGCATCTGAATTAACCAACATTTGAGCATCTGCCAAGCCATCTCTGGCGACCCATTGATCAACGTTCCAAGTTGGCATGTCAATTTGCAA
>CAMCWS010000057.1 GCA_945882755.1 Bordetella parapertussis
TCACCCGACAGCGCTTTGTAAAGGCTTTCGCGTGAAAGCCCTGCATCCTTGGCCACTTGGCTCATGCCTTTGGCGCGGGCGATGTCCCCCAAGGCTTTGGCAATAAAGGCCGCGTCGCCATGGGCTTCTGCCAAGCAAGCTTCCAGATAGGCGGCCATTTCTTCACGGGTGCGTAAATGGTCCGCGACATCGTAGGGAGTGGTGAGGGTTGTGGCCATGGTTTACTTCTCCAAGTTGTTTGCCAACTGCAGGGCTGTTTGAATGTCTTTCGGTTGACTGGACTTGTCACCTCCAGCCAAAAGAATCACGATGTCTAGTCCCCGCTGAGTGAAATACACCCGATAACCGGGTCCAAAATGGATGCGCAATTCTGATACGCCACCACCGACGAGCTTCACATCACCAGGGTTACCGGAGATCAGTCTTTCCACGCGCATCAAAATCCGAGCACGCCCTTGCAGATCGCGCAAGTTGTCGATCCATTCGGCATAGACAAGGGTTTTGCGTATGTGCAACACGCAATAAATGTAGCCAGTAGGCTACGGATTGTCAAGCGGATGGCGTTTTGTTCAGCTGCGCCAATCGCTCTGGCGTGCCCACATCGACCCACAGGCCTTCGTAAAAAGATGCGCTGACCAAACACTGGTCCATGGCGGCTCTGAGCATGGCGGCCAGCGGCGCTTTCACGCCCTCGGGGTTGCCTGCAGGAATGGGGCACCAAGCTGCTTCGAAGAAAGCGCGTTTGTAAAGCCCGATGGTGCTGAAAGTGAACAAGGTGTGTCCCGCGTTGCGGGGCAGGTTCAGCGCCAATCCATCCGCAGACACACCAAAGTCACCGCTGGGGTTGTGCGCTGGGTTGGGCACCAGCCAAATGTGCGCCAAGCAGGCGCTGCCTTTAAAACGTTCATAAATCTCGGCAGAAAATTCAAACTCGGGCGCATAAATATCTCCTGCCGCCACCCAAAACACCTCAGCCAGCATGGGCAAGGCCCGCACAATGCCACCTGCGGTTTCCAGTGCTTCGCCAGCCCCGCGACCCTCATGGGAATAGCGCAGTTGCAGTTTGTTGGCGGCCATGGAAGGCTGGACATGTCCCGGTTCAAGGTTCGGTGTAAAACGCATACCCAATGCGGGTTCAATCTGATCGCCCAGCCAACCGGAATTAATCACCACAGTGTTTACATCAGCTAATGCCAAAGCATTCAAGGGGTACCACAGCAAAGGCTTGCCCCGCACTTGCAGCAAAGGCTTGGGTGTGGTGTCGGTCAGCGGACGCATACGCTCTCCCCGACCCGCTGCCAAGAGCATGGCTTGGGCCGGTTGGCTCAAGGAGATGGGGCGATCTGTCATGAATGCAGTTTAGCCAGCTGCCGAGACTTGGATACAAAAGATTTGGTTAAAATCGCCGACCCCACTAACCACCCCTAACTCGAACGGAGCCCCCATGGCCAATCACCAACAAATGGCGAGTGCGATTCGCGCACTGGCAATGGACGCGGTTCAACAAGCTAACTCGGGGCACCCCGGGGCGCCTATGGGCATGGCCGATATCGCCGTCGCTTTGTGGGGCGAGCACCTGAAACACAACCCCCAGCATCCGCATTGGGCCGATCGCGACCGCTTTGTGCTGTCCAACGGCCACGGCTCCATGCTGATTTACGCCTTGCTGCACTTGACAGGCTATGACCTGCCGATGAGCGAGTTGAAAAACTTCCGACAGTTGCACAGCAAAACCGCTGGCCACCCCGAGGTGGGCATCACCCCTGGCGTGGAAACCACCACCGGCCCCTTGGGCCAAGGCATCACCAACGCGGTGGGCATGGCGCTGGCCGAAAAACTCTTGGCCAGTGAATTCAACCGCCCCAACCACAGCATCGTCGACCACCACACCTATGTGTTCATGGGTGACGGTTGCATGATGGAAGGCATCAGCCACGAGGCCTGCGCCTTGGCTGGCGCTTGGAAGTTGAACAAGCTCATCGCTTTGTATGACGACAACGGCATTTCTATCGATGGCAAGGTCACGCCTTGGTTCATCGACGACACCCCCGCCCGCTTCAAGGCCTACGGCTGGAACGTCATCAGCGTAGATGGACACGATGTGCAAGCGGTCAGCCGCGCCATCGCCACCGCCAAACACAGCGCCGACAAGCCCACGATGATCGCCTGCAAAACCCACATCGGCCAAGGCAGCCCCAACCGCGTGGACACCGCCAAGGCCCACGGCGAACCCTTGGGTGCAGATGAAATTGCGCTGACCCGCGCCGCAATTGGCTGGCACCATGCACCCTTCGTCGTGCCTGCGGAGGTTTACGACGACTGGAACGCCAAAGACAAGGGCGCCAAGGCTGAAGAACATTGGACACACCAGTTCACCGCCTACGCCTCTGCCCACCCCGAATTGGCCGTGGAGTTCAAACGCCGCATGGCTGGCGATTTACCAAAAAACTTCCACCAAACCGTGGTCGATGCCGTGGTTGCTGCTAACACCAAGGCCGAAACCGTCGCCAGCCGCAAGGCCAGCCAGTTGGCTTTGGAAGCTTTCACCGCCGCTATCCCCGAAATGCTGGGGGGCAGCGCCGACCTGACCGGCTCCAACCTCACCAACACCAAGTCCACGCCCAATGTCCGAATCGACGTGGCGGGCAACGTTGTGAAGGACGAACACGGCCACGGCGGTCGCCACATCAACTACGGCGTGCGCGAATTTGGCATGGCCGCCATCATGAATGGCGTGGCGTTGCATGGCGGCTTCATCCCCTACGGTGGCACCTTCCTCACCTTCAGCGACTATTCGCGCAACGCCATCCGCATGGCAGCCCTTATGAAGCAACGCGTGGTGCATGTGTTCACCCACGACTCCATCGGTTTGGGCGAAGACGGCCCGACCCACCAGTCCATCGAACACGCCGCATCGCTGCGCTTGATCCCCGGCTTGGACGTTTGGCGCCCCGCCGACACCGCAGAAACCACGGTGGCCTGGGCTGTGGCTTTGCAAAACGACAACCGCCCCACCGCCTTGTTGCTGAGCCGCCAAAATCTGCCCTACTTGCCCAAAGGCGACAGCGCCGCCAAGGACACCAGCGGCTTGGATGCCATCAACAAAGGCGCTTATGTGCTGGCCGAACCCTCAGAAGTGGGCATGAACAAAAAGCCCCAAGCGGTCATCATCGCCACCGGCTCTGAAGTGCAACTCGCCATGAAAGCGCAAGCCTTGTTGGCCGAACACAAGGTCGCGGTGCGCGTGGTCTCCATGCCCAGCACCACCACCTTTGACCGCCAAAGCGTGGCCTACAAATCCGCCGTATTGCCCAAAGGCATCCCCCGCATCGCGGTGGAAATGGGCTCGACCGATGGCTGGTGGAAATACGGCGTGTCGGCCGTGGTCGGCATTGACACCTACGGCGAGAGCGCACCCGCACCGGTGTTGTTTGAGCACTTTGGCTTCACGCCCAAAAACGTGGCCGAGACCGTGTTGAAAGTGCTGCAAAGCGCCTAAACAATAAAATGAATAGCAGACTGCCTTTATTTCAACCCAGCGCAGAAGCGTTGAGGTTGAATGCAGAACATCCATACCCCGTAATTTCTCTTTTTTCGGGTGCAATGGGCCTTGATTTAGGACTAAATCAAGCGGGGCTGAGGGTTGCTGTTTCTCAAGATATTGATCCATGGTGCATCGAGACCATCAGGAGAAATCAGCATATCGCGGTTGATGGCGACATAGAAGAACTTGTTAACCAAGACCCAAAATGTGAATTTCTATTGGCAGCTTGTGGCGTCAAACGTAAATCAGTCTTTGCAGTGGTTGGAGGGCCTCCTTGTCAGTCTTTTTCGACTGCCGGTAAAAGATTGGGCGTTTCCGATGAAAGGGGACAGCTATATCAGCAATTTATAAAGGTAATTAAAGCAGTTAAGCCTCGATTTTTCGTTATGGAGAATGTTAAGGGCTTGGCTTCCATGCCCTCTATTCCAGGAGACAAAAACTCCGCCCCTGTATTGGATGACATACTAAATAGCTTCCATAAAATTGGATACAAAACAGTCCATGGCGTTCTGGATGCTGTTCATTATGGAACTCCTCAATTTCGGGAGCGATTGGTGATTATTGGTACAAGAGATGGAGAAAATATTTTTCTCCCAATACCATCGCATTTTCCAAAGCATCAAAACGCTGATATGCGTTGGAAAACCCTCGGGGAAGCTATTTCTAATTTAAATGTGGTGGGCGATTGTGCAAAATTTTCTCCAAACATCATGAAGTTTCTTGCGTTGTTACCTGAAGGGGGAAATTGGAAAAATCTTCCAAAAGAACTCATGGAAGAGGCAATGGGTGGCGCATTCCATTCAGGTGGGGGGAAGGTTGGGTTTTATAGGCGTTTAAACAGCCTTGAACCATCCCCCACATTGGTCACCAGCCCCATCCAGAAGGCGACCATGTTGTGTCATCCTAATGAATTACGCCCACTTTCAGTCCGTGAATATGCTCGAATCCAACAGTTCCCAGATGATTGGAAATTTGAAGGCAAAACGGCTGACTGCTATCGTCAAATAGGTAACGCAGTTCCAATTCCACTCGGACGCGCCATTGGCCAAATGTTGAAATCAGTCGCTCTTGGAAATGCCCAAATTCAAGCTAAAAGAATGCGAGGCACTTCTGTTCATAATCAATTTATCGTTGAATCAGAAGGTCTAGAAAGTGATCTCTGAATCAAAATTAAATGCCGAAATTGGTCGTTTACTGACGGTTCTTTATGAAAAAAGATTTGGCGCCTTAGATCGGCTGACGCTCGGCAAACTGCTGAATAAAAACCCATACCTCTATCGTGCTTTGGGTTTTTCGGACGCCTCTGATTTCATGGGTCAATTATTGGTTGCCTATGTATCTAGTTCTGATGAAACCATATTTGGAAATGACTTTATTGAGCCACTGGCTGTATTTTCTGCTCAAAACAGAGATGTTGCTGCCGGAGAGCTTTGGCACGTGTCAGTTGGTGCAAGTGCTGGCCAGGACATCGCTATTGAAACCGCTGCAACGTACTTGGCCATTTCTGTTAAATCAAGTAAAAATATTTTGAATTCACAGAGCGCAAAAGGACAATCGGGAGAATTTCAATCACTGCAGGCAAGATTAAAGAAAATTAACAAATTATTTCGTCCGATTATTGGATTTGGCTATGGGCGTAAATCCAGTAGAAAAGACACTGTGATTGAGAAGTTAGCGGGGCAAGCTTTTTGGGAAACATTGACGGGCGAGCCGAATTTTTATTTGCGAATATCGGAAGCCATGGAGAGTTTTGCTAAAACACATGGCTCGCTTTACAAAGAAGCTTTCGATAACAAGCATAGACAATTGCTTCGGGAATTTATGATTGAGTTTGTTTCCCACGAAGGGGTTATTCTTTGGGACAAAGTCGTCATATTCAATAGTGCAATCGAAAAGCCCAAGAAGCCAAATAAAAAACAATCAAAAGCGAAATTATCAACTTAACTTTTCTATAGGAAAACTCATGGCCATCAAAGTAGGTATCAACGGATTTGGTCGCATCGGCCGCATGGTGTTTCGTGCGGCGGTGCAAAACTTCAACGACATTGAAATCGTCGGCATCAACGACTTGTTGGAACCCGACTACTTGGCTTACATGCTGAAGTACGACAGCGTGCATGGCCGCTTCAAAGGCGAGGTGTCGGTAGACGGCAACAACCTGATCGTCAACGGCAAAAAAATCCGCCTGACCCAAGAGCGCGACCCTGCCGCTTTGAAGTGGAACGAGGTGCATGCCGACGTGGTGATTGAGGCCACCGGCCTGTTTTTGGACAAAGCCACCGCCGAAAAACACTTGGCCGCTGGCGCGAAAAAAGTGTTGCTCTCAGCCCCTTCCAAAGACGACACCCCCATGTTTGTGTATGGCGTCAACCACGCCACCTATGCCGGTCAAACCATCGTCTCCAACGCTTCTTGCACCACCAACTGCTTGGCCCCTGTGGCCAAGGTGTTGAACGACAAATGGGGCATCAAGCGCGGTTTGATGACCACGGTGCACGCAGCCACCGCCACTCAAAAAACCGTCGACGCTCCTTCCAACAAAGACTGGCGCGGCGGCCGTGGCATTTTGGAAAACATCATCCCCTCCAGCACCGGTGCCGCCAAAGCGGTGGGCGTGGTCATCCCTGCGCTGAACAAAAAACTCACCGGCATGTCCTTCCGTGTGCCCACCTCCGACGTGTCGGTGGTGGACTTGACGGTCGAGTTGGACAAACCCGCTTCTTACGCCGAAATTTGTGCCGAAATGAAAGCGCAAAGCCAGGGCGCTTTGAAGGGTGTGCTGGGTTACACCGAAGACAAAGTGGTGGCCAGCGATTTCCGTGGCGAGCCTTGCACCAGCGTGTTTGACGCCGATGCCGGCATTGCTTTGGACAGCACCTTCGTGAAAGTTGTCTCTTGGTACGACAACGAATGGGGCTACTCCAATAAATGTTTGGAGATGGTGCGCGTTATCGCCAATTAAAGGACTCCGTGCTCGATGTTTTCAAAGACCGCATCCGTGATGCGGCGGCCCAAGGGCAACACCTGCGCATTCAAGGCGGCAATACCAAGCAGTTTTATGGTGATACACAGGCCACGGCGCAGCTGTTAGACACCCGCGCCCACAGCGGCATAGTCAGCTACGAGCCCAGCGAGTTGGTGGTCACCGTGCGTTGCGGCACGCCTTTGGCAGAGCTGGAAGCCGTGTTGGCCGAGCAAGGCCAGTGCTTGGCGTTTGAGCCACCGCATTTTGGCGACACAGCCACCGTGGGCGGCATGGTGGCGTGTGGTTTGGCTGGTCCTGCCCGTGCGGTGGTGGGCGGCGTGCGTGACCATGTGCTGGGCGTGCAAATGCTCAACGGCAAGGGCGAGTCGCTGACCTTTGGCGGCCAAGTGATGAAAAACGTGGCCGGTTACGACGTGTCACGTGTATTGGCTGGCAGCATGGGCACCTTGGGCGTGATCACCGATGTGTCGCTCAAAGTGCTGCCCCAAGCACCGGCCGAAGTCACGCTGGCCTGCCATTTACCGCAGGCAGATGCCTTGGCCTTGCTGCACCGCTGGGGCGCACAGCCCCTGCCCTTGAACGCCAGTTGCTGGGTCAACGACAACCACACCCAACCCGCGCAAGACATGCTGTTTGTGCGCTTGCGGGGTGCGGTGGCGGCGGTGGATGCTGCCGTGCCACGCATGTGTGCCGATGTGGCCGCTTTGGGCGGGCATGCCGCTGCCATCGATCAAACCCAAGCCAAAGCAGATTGGGCCGCTTGCCGCGATCAACGCCTGCCGTTTTTCACGCCACCTGCCGCTGACATGGCGCTGTGGCGCTTGAGCCTGCCGCAAATCGCCGCGGTGCTGGACTTATCCTTTGCGCCATTCATTGAATGGCATGGCGGCTTGCGCTGGCTGTGGGCGCCCCCCTCGGCAGCAGCCCAGTTGCGCGCCGTGGCTACACAAGCCGGTGGCCACGCCACGCTGTTTCGCGCACCCGTGCAAGCCACAGGCGAGATGCCCGCCGTGTTTCACCCTTTGCCAGCGGTGCAGCAGCGCATCCAGCGCGAGCTGCAACAACAATTTGACCCGCACGGTGTGTTCAATACCGGTCGAGGTGGGTGAGTTTTGCTTTGGAAAATAGACAGTTGAGCGCGCTTTGGTCCAAATCAAATCCGATACAGTCTCGACTCCAACGCTGAGAGGTCGCCATGAAACAGTTACAAGTGAATTTGCCCGATGCGCTAGCTCAGCAAGTGTTGGCAGCGGGCCTGTGGGAATCTGAAGCACTGACCGATTTGTTAAGGGACGAACTGCAGCGCCGTCAAACCGCCCAAACATTTGCCAAACTCAAAAGCATGCATCAAGCCAAGCCTGCGCGGTTGCGGCCAAAGCCGACTTGATCGTCACCGGCGATGAGAATTTGCTCACCCTGACCCATTTTCAAAATATCTGGATCGCCAACCCGCGCGCTGCGGTGGCTTGGCTACAAATTCCTGTTTAAATCATTTATGCAAACAAACCTCGCCCCCGAATACCAAAACACCCCCGATGGCCAAGAGGCCGAGGCGATTTTGCGCAAATGCGTGCACTGCGGTTTTTGCACCGCCACTTGCCCGACCTACCAGTTGCTGGGCGACGAACTGGACGGTCCGCGTGGCCGCATCTACCTGATCAAGCAAGTGCTGGAAGGCGTGGCGCCCACCCGCGACACCCAGTTGCATTTGGACCGCTGCCTCACCTGCCGCAATTGCGAAACCACTTGCCCGAGCGGCGTGCAGTACGGCCATTTGGTGGACATTGGGCGCAAATTGGTGGACGAGAAAGTGCCCCGCCCAGCGGCAGAGCAAACCGTGCGCTGGGCCTTGAAAGAGGGCTTGTCGTCACCGCTGTTTGCACCCGCCATGACGCTGGGCCAAAGTGTGCGGGCTTTGTTGCCCAGCAGCCTCAAAGCCAAGGTGCCCGAGTCGCGCAGTGCCGGTGCTTGGCCCACTCGCCAACATAACCGCCGTATGCTGATGCTCGCCGGTTGTGTGCAACCGGCCATGAGCCCCAACATCAACACCGCCACCGCGCGGGTGTTGGACGCTTGCGGCATTCAAACCGTGGTCGAGCCTTTGGCGGGTTGCTGCGGCGGCGTGAAGTTCCATTTGAACGACCAAGACGCGGCCCATGTTCAAATGAAAAACAACATCGACGCTTGGTGGCCGCATGTGGCGCAAGGCGTGGAGGCGATTGTGATGAACGCCTCGGGTTGTGGCGTGACGGTCAAGGACTACGGCCACATCTTCCGCCACGACCCGCAGTACGCTGAGAAGGCCGCCCGCATCAGCGAACTCACCAAAGACCTGAGCGAATTGCTGCCCCATTTGATGCCCACCTTGCAGCAACGCATCCGGCCTGAACAAGCCCAGCAACAAGGGCAACTGGCGTTTCACCCGCCTTGTACTTTGCAGCACGGCCAGCAACTCAAGGGCGGTGTGGAAACCCATATGAGCGCCTTGGGCTTCAAGGTGCGTGTCGCCAGCAATGAGGCGCATTTGTGCTGCGGCTCGGCCGGCACTTACAGCGTGTTGCAACCCGTCATTGCCACCCAATTGCGTGACCGCAAGCTGGGCCACTTGAACGAGATGCAACCCAGTGCTATTTTGAGCGCCAACATCGGCTGCATCACCCATTTGCAAAGCGGCACCGCCGTGCCGGTGCGGCATTGGGTGGAGATGGTAGACGCGGCGCTGGCGCGTTCTTAAAGACGGCTTAATGCTCTTGGGCCAAGCGCTGTAAAAACGTTGCTGACATCAGGAGTTGCTCTTCAATCAGAGCGCAAAGCTTGGAACGGTCAAAAGGCTTGACCATCAACGCATTGATACCCGCATGCAGGCCGCGCAAATGGTCTTGGGCGTTGACGTTGGCGGTGAGCAAAATCACAGGCACTTGCTGCACGGGCGGCTGCATGTGTTGACGGATATGCGCGGTGGCCTCGATGCCGTCCATCTCGGGCATGACCATGTCCATCAAAACCAAATCAAACGGTTCGCGGTGCAAACACGCCAAAGCTTCTTGGCCGTGACTGGCCTGACACAGATAGGCTTTGGGCCATTGCGCCTGCACAATGTTGCAAGCCAGTAAGCGGTTAACAGGGTGGTCATCGACAACCAAAAAGCGCAAGCGCATGTCTTGCCAATGCCGGCTGCTTTGTGCTGAGGCCAAAGCAGGCATGGGCGCAGGTGCTTCCAGCAAGGGCAAGCGCACCCAAAAAAGCGAACCTTGGCCGAGTTGGCTCTCTACCCCCATGGTGCCGCCCAAGCGTTGCACAAGTTGGTGGCAAATCGACAAACCCAAACCATTGCCGCCGTACAAACTGGCGGTTTGCACATTGGCTTGCTCAAAGCGCTCAAAAATTTTTTCGATGCGGTCAGCAGCCACGCCAATGCCCGAGTCTTGCACTTCAAACAACAGCGATGCGCCTTCGCGTCGCACACGCAGGCTCACCGACCCCTTGTGGGTGAACTTGATGGCATTGCCCAGCAGGTTGACCAGCACTTGCGTCAAGCGGTGTCGGTCGGTGATGATGGTGACGGGGACATCGTCCGCCACGCGAAGGCGGTAATCGATGTCCATGCTGTCGACTTTTTGCTCAAACAGTTTGAAGGCGCTGGTGACGGTGGCGCGTAACTCAAAAGGCTCAGGGTTGATATTGAGGTGCCCCATTTGCATTTGCGAAAAATCCAGCACATCGTTGATCACGGTCAGCAGGTGTTCACCGGCCTGGTGTGAAAGCTTGACCAAGGACAGTGCTTGTGGGTTGTTCTTCAAGGAGCCGACCAACAAATCGTTGAAGCCCAATATGGCATTCAAAGGGGTTCGCAATTCATGGCTCAGGGTAGAGATGAAAGAGTTTTTAAAGTTTTGAGATCGCAGCAAATCAGCGCGCAGTTTCAACAGTTCTTGCTCATGGGCATGGGTGCGCACACGGTTGTTTTGAAATATCCGCTCGGACAACAGCGGCAAGCCCAGCATGACGAGACAGTTCATCAAGTAGCTCAGGCCGCTGTAGAGCTGAATGGAGCTGTTGGTGCTGAAGTGCTGCGGGTACCAGCCTTCGGCGCTTGCCCACCACACACCCGCATAGCAAAGCAAGGACACGGTAAACCACGCCACCGCATGGGCCACGCCAACGGCAAACAGGGGGAGCAAAGGCAACAAGGCAAACCAGGCCATGGCCACCGAAAACATGCCGCCTGAATGGAAGGCCTCGTTGAGCAAATGCAAGCTGCTGATGACCAAGCCAGTGTGTACCGCTACGCCCACGGGCAGGCCGATGACGGCCGCGCCACTCAACACCAAAAATGCGCAAGCGGTGAGAAGCAAGGTGGTCTGGGATGCGCTGTTGGGGTTGAGAAAAGACAGCAGAAACAGGCCCACAGAAATAGCCCACACGATGATCAAAAAAGGCCCAAGGTGGGTGGTGCGAAATTTATCCGGCAGCCACATAGGAAGAATCGCTTCCCACCAAGCTGATTTGAAGGTGATGGCTTGTTCAGACGGCATGGGCGGCTCTGGAAGACATGGCGGCATGCACCAAGCTGTTGACGGTGGCCGCCAAGCCGACTTTGTCCATGGGTTTGGGCAAGACCTCGTTCATGCCCGCCTCCAAACACAGTTGACGGTCTTGGGCGTGGGTGCTGGCGGTCAAACCAATCACGGGGATATGGCAGATGGGATCGACCAACTGATGGCGTATGGCTTGGCAGGTTTGCGGACCGTTCATGCCAGGCATGAACATGTCCATCAAAACCACATCGAACGCCGACTGCTTGAGCAGTTCAAGCGCCTGCGGGCCACTGGCGGTGTCAACGATGTCGGCCAAAGGCCAAATGCTTTGGCATATATAGCGAGCCACTTGCAGATTCACCGGGTTGTCGTCCACCACCAAAATGCGCATCGCGTAGTTGCTCAGGTCTGGCACTTGGGTGCTGAGTGCCTGTGACGCAGGCGCTGCACAGGCCACCAAAGGCACAGTGAACCAAAACCGCGAACCTTCACCCAACGTGCTTTCGAGGCCTATGCTGCCGCCGAACAATGCCACCAACTTCTTGGAGATGGCCAAGCCCAAACCGGTGCCGCCAAATTGGCGCAGCGTGGCTTGGTCAGCGTGTTCAAAGCGCTTGAAGATGTATTCCTGCAACTCTTTGGGGATGCCGCTGCCGCTGTCAATGACCTCGAACAGCAATTCACTTTCATGGTGAGTCAAGCGCAGCCGCACCTCGCCTTGGGCGGTGAACTTGAAAGCGTTGTCAAGCAAATGGCACAGCACCTCTTTCACACGTACCGCATCCAAGCTAACCCATTCGGGGATGCTGGGGTCAAGCTCGGTGACCAAGCTGATCGGGCTGTGGGCGGGGGGCGAAAAGTTGGCGCGGCATTGCGCCAAGGCGTCGGACACTCTGACGGGTGTGGGGTTGAGCACCAAACGACCGGCTTGTAGCTGGGAAAAGTCCAAAATCTGGTTGACCAATTTCAGCAACTTGTCCGTGGACTGACGAATCAGCCTAACCGTTTCCAACTCTTGGGGCGTGAGTTGCATGTTTTCCAGCAACACATCGTTGAAACCCAAAATAGCATTCATGGGTGTGCGCAATTCGTGGCCAACGGCCGCCACAAATTCGTCTTTATAGGCTTCTGATTTCAGCAAAGCCTGTCGGCTGCCTTCTAGTTCAAAGTTTCTTTCTTTCAGGCTAACCAACTGCTGCTTGTTCAACACGTAATAAAACACCGGCACCCAAAACACATTGACTGCCACACACATCAAAGAGATCGTCGCCCAATTGAGGTGCTGTTCTATGAAAGCAAAATTGCTGGGCAAATACCCAAAAAACGTCAACGCAAACAAGCTGCCAATGGCGCTCATCACCACAGCGACCCAAATAAAGGTTTCTTTGAAACCCAACAAGACCAAGCTGGGCAGGGGCAAAATACCCAGCCACAAAATTTGTGGCGAGGCCAAACCACCGGTGTTCATACAGAGGATGTAAATCAGCGAGAAGCACACCGCCAGCAACGCGTGGGTGACCACCGCGACAGGCCACTTGCGCCATATATATAGGATGCCGATCAAGGACAGCCCGGCCATGCTCAGCAAGCTGAGCGGAACATGTTCAAAAGGGCCAGATACAAAACAAAAGCCGCCAATAATCAGCATGGCGACGCAGATATAGCTGCGCAAAACAAAATGCCGCTGACTCAATAAATCATCGGGCCAGTGTCGGGCAAAAAGTCCAGCCAAAGCATGCATGTCTACATGATAACTTTGGCTCGGGCGTTTTAAAACCTAAAGTATTGCTCAGTATTTACAAAAGTACCTAAATGGCTAGGGCCGCGGCAATGTCTTTGCTGACCGAGGCGGGGGTGTCCATTGAGCCATAACGCTTGATGGTGGTGCCATCTTTGGCAACCAAGAACTTGGTGAAGTTCCATTTAATGCCTTCGCTGCCCAGCACGCCAGGTGCCTGGCCCTTGAGCCATTGGTAGAGCGGATGTGCTTGAGCACCATTGACCTCGATTTTGGCCATCATGGGAAATGACACGCCATAGTTCTTTTGGCAAAAAGTCCCAATTTCTTCGTTGCTGCCAGGGTCTTGACTGCCAAACTGGTTGCAGGGAAAGCCCAGCACCACCAAGCCTTGGCTGGCAAATTCTTGGTGCAATTTCTCCAGTCCTGCAAATTGGGGGGTGAAGCCACAGGCGCTGGCGGTGTTGACGATCAGCAGCACCTTGCCTTGGTAGTCGCTGAGGGCGACCGTGTGGCCGTCGATGGTTTGGGCTTCAAAATCATAAACATTGGCCATCTGTTTTCTCCACAAGTTAGGAATCCATTGTCGCTAATCTGGCTTGTCCCTGCTGGGCCAAGCCGCCAAGCCCGCCGCCAACACGATCAGCAAGCCGCCCAGCAGTTTGCGGGTGCTGAGTTCAGACGCACCCAGCGCCACCGATGAAAGCGTGGCAAACACAATTTCCGACAGCATCACCAAGGCGGTGGTGCTGGCGGCCAAACGCGCAGCCCCAAACTGCAAACTCAGGTTGGAGGCCAGCAACAGCACAGCCAAGCCCAAGGCATAGGGCCACCAT
>CAMCWS010000058.1 GCA_945882755.1 Bordetella parapertussis
CGCCTTAGAAGCAATCGCCAAGTTCACATCAGACTCGCTGATGCCGCCCACCGCGCCATAAACCAGCTGTACGCGCACCTCTTCGTTGGTGAGTTTGAGTAAGGAGGCAGCCAAAGCTTCTTGCGAACCTTGCACATCGGCTTTGATGATGATGGGCAGGTTTTTCACTTCGCCAGAGGCCATGTCGGAGAACATGTTCTCCAACTTGGCGGCTTGCTGCTTGGCCAACTTGGTGTTGCGGAATTTACCTGCGCGGTAGGTGGCAATTTCACGGGCGCGTCGCTCATCCGACAACACCATGAACTCGTCACCTGCTTGCGGTACTTCGGTCAAACCTTGGATTTCCACAGGAATAGAGGGGCCTGCAGACTTGGTGGCTTTACCGTTTTCATCCAACATGGCACGAACACGGCCATAGGTTTGACCGGCCAACACCACGTCCCCGGTTTTAAGCGTACCGGATTGAACCAAGATGGTGGCCACAGGACCCCGTCCTTTGTCCAAACTGGCTTCAATCACCAAGCCTTTGGCCATGGCGTCTACAGGAGCTTTCAACTCCAACACCTCGGCTTGCAGCAACACTTGTTCTAAAAGCTCGTCCACGCCTTGACCTGTTTTGGCCGACACAGGCACGAAAGGTGACTCGCCACCAAATTCTTCGGGCACCACTTCTTCGGCGACCAACTCGTTTTTCACACGGTCAGGATTGGCATCAGGCTTATCAATCTTGTTGATGGCAACCACAATGGGGACACCAGCGGCTTTAGCGTGCTTGATGGCTTCTTTGGTTTGTGGCATCACACCGTCGTCTGCGGCAACCACCAAAATCACAATGTCGGTGGCTTGGGCGCCGCGGGCACGCATGGCGGTGAACGCCTCGTGGCCAGGGGTATCCAAGAAGGAAACCATGCCACGCGGTGTTTCGACGTGGTAAGCACCAATGTGCTGGGTAATGCCACCGGCTTCACCTGAGGCCACTTTGGCGCGACGAATGTAATCGAGCAGCGAGGTTTTGCCGTGGTCAACGTGACCCATGACAGTGACCACCGGCGCACGGGTGAGTGACTCACCCACGTGGCCAGAAGCTTCTTCTTCGGTGAAGGCTTCAGGGTCATCCAAAGAGGCGATGACCGCCACATGGCCCATTTCTTCCACCACGATCATCGCCGTGTCTTGGTCTAAGGGTTGGTTGATGGTGACCATCTGTCCCAGCTTCATCAATTGCTTGATAACTTCTGAGGCTTTGACCGCCATTTTGTGGGCCAATTCGGCCACAGTGATGGTCTCTGGGACATGCACCTCAATGATGCGAGCCTCCACCGGTGCGGCTTGCACAGGTGTGTCATCACGGTCGCGGTCGCGTCGACCACGAGGACCGCCACGCCAACTGTTTCGACCCACGCCACCACTGGCGTCACCTCGGGTTTTGATTTCTTTTTTCTTGGCCTGCTCATCCGCCCAGCTCGAGGACAATTTGGCGCTTTTGACTTCCTTGCCGTCTTTGGCAGCAGCAGTGCCAGCGGGCTTAGGTGCAGTTGTTGTGCTTGTCGCTGGCTTGTGCAATGTACCTTTGATGGCTTTGCTGTCTGCCGCCGGTGCTTTCACGGGCTCTGGCGGTTTTTTAGCGACCAGCACCTTTTTGGGCGTATTCATCATGGTGCGAATCGCTTCGGCTTCAGCCAAAGCGGTGCGCCTACGGGTATCGAGGTCTTTGGCCTTGGCCGCATCTTCTTCGGCTTGCGCTTTGGAATCAGCTTCGCGCTTGGCCGCGGCTTGGGCAGCAGCCTCTGCAGCTTCAACAGCTTGGCCATCTACCGATGGGGACACTGGGATTTGCTGCAGGGCTTCTCGCTCTTTGTCTTCTTGGACTTGGCGCAAGCGACGCTTTTCAGCCAGTTCTTCTTCTTGACGACGGATAAATTCAGCTTGGCGACGGGCTTCTTCTTCGCGACGCGCAAGTTCAGCTTGGTCCAGGATGGGCGCCACCACAACAGGCTCGGCTGGCTCCTCGGGTTCAGCCGACTCGCTTTCATCACGCTTGATGAAGGTGCGCTTCTTGCGCACTTCCACTTGAATGGTGCGGGCTTTGCCTGTGGCGTCAGCTTGTTTGATCTCGCTCGTGGACTTTTTCACCAAAGTGATTTTTTTACGCTCAGGCGTGTCCGTGCCATGACTGGCCTTTAAAAAGCCGAGCAATTTTTGTTTGTCTGCATCGGTCAGTTCATCTGAGGTAGAGCCTTTGGGCACCCCGGCAGACTTCAACTGCTCAAGCAGGGTATCGGGAGATTTTTTGAGTTCCTTGGCAAACTCGGCAACCGTTGTGTTGGTCATCTGTGGTATTCCTATTCATGACCGTTACGCTTGACCCGCGAACCAATGTTCGCGTGCCTTCAGGATCAAAGTTTTTGCATCTTCTTCAGACTGGCCGGTGATGTCCACCAACTCGTCCACCGCCAGATCGGCAAGCTCATCTCGGGTATGTATGCCGCCATCGGCCAGTTTGAGAATGAGTTCAGCATCCAGTCCTTCTAAGTCGCGCAAATCTTGCGAGACCTCTTCCACACTTTCTTCACGGGCAATTTCCATCGTCAGCAAAGCATCTTTGGCACGGGCACGCAATTCATTGACCGTGTCCTCATCAAAACTTTCAATTTCCAGCATTTCCTGCAAGGGCACATAAGCCACTTCTTCCAAGCTGGTGAAACCCTCTTCGATCAAGATATCAGCCACTTCTTGGTCAACATCGAGTTTTTCGACGAACAATTCGCGCAAGCCTTGGGTTTCGGTGGCGGCTTTTTGCGCAGACTCCGCGGCGTCCATGATGTTGATCTTCCAACCAGTCAGGTCGGCAGCCAAGCGCACGTTTTGTCCGCCTCGACCAATCGCCCTGGCCAGATTTTCTTCGTCAACCACCACATCCATGGCGTGTTTTTCTTCGTCCACCACGATGGAAGACACATTGGCGGGTGCCAAAGCACCAATCACAAACTGGGCAGGGTCTTCGCTCCACAAAACGATGTCAACACGTTCACCAGCGAGTTCGTTGGTGACCGCGTTCACGCGGGTACCACGCACACCCACACAGGTGCCAATAGGGTCCACACGCTTATCGTGGGAGATGACCGCGATCTTGGCGCGTGAACCTGGGTCACGGGCGCAGGATTTGATCTCCAGCAAGCCTTGCTCAATCTCGGGAACCTCTTGTCGGAACAACTCGATCATGAATTCAGGGGCTGAGCGCGACAAGATGATGGGTGCGCCGCGCAAAGTGTTGTCAACTTCCATGATCATGGCGCGAACACGGTCGGCACTGCGCAGATTCTCTTTGGGAATCATTTCGGTGCGACGCAAACGACCTTCGATGCGACCGCTCTCCACAATCAAATCGCCTTTGTCCATACGCTTGACGCTACCGACAAAAATCTTGTCGCCACGCGACAGAAAATCAGCCAACAACATTTCACGTTCGGCATCGCGGATTTTTTGCAAAATCACTTGCTTGGCAGCCATCGCACCAATGCGGCCAATTGGCAGCGACTCGATGCTTTCTTCGATGTATTCGCCTTCTTCAATATCCGACAAACGCTCTTTGGCGTCCATCAGCATTTCTTCAGCGTCAGGGTTTTGCAGACCGGCTTCATCGGGTACCACCAGCCAGCGGCGAAAGGTTTCGTAAACACCACTGTCGCGGTCCATAGAGACTCGGATATCCACGTCGCCTGGGTACAGTTTTTTGGTTGCTTGGGCCAGCGCAGACTCCACTGCACCAAACACCAGATCGCGCTCGACATTTTTCTCGCGCGAGATGGCGTCTACCAACATGAGCATTTCGCGATTCATGATCAGTTACTCCTCTTCTCTGCAGGCCTACGGCCTTTGAAATCCACAATCGGTGCCAGTCGTGCTTCACGCAATTCACTTAAGGTGAATTGCAAAGCTTGAACCGGCAAATCTTTTTTGACCTTGGCAACCCGCATACCGGGTTTGCTGACAGGCTCATCACGCCATGTGATTTGCCAGGTCTGGGGCGTATCTGTCACTTCCAATACACCCCGAAATTTCTTGCGGTTGGCTGAAACCAGTCCTGCGGTTGCCGCACCCATGGGTGCTTTGAGGGTGATGTCAATCACCTCGCCACAAAAACGGGACAAGTCAGCCTCGGTTTTGAGCGGCCTGTCAATGCCCGGCGAGGACACCTCCAAGCGGCTGTAGGCCGTTTGCTCAACTTCCAACACAAACTGCAACTGGCGGGTGACTTTTTCGCAATCTTCCACTTGGATAAATTGCTCAACTTCTCCCGACACCCAGATTTTGTCGATGGTGATGCGCAACAAACCACCGGCTGAGCGCTCAATGTCTACCAGCTGGTAACCCAGACCGACAACCGTTTGTTCAATGATGTTTTGCAATGCCACCGCTTTTCGTCCGACCAAAAAAAACGGGCGGTTGGGATTTCCGCCCGTTGTCTTTCTTTGTGACATTGTAACTTAATTGGGATCTGACCCCAATTATTGGCCCCAATTATTAGGTTTCGACGATGTGGCCGTCCTTGAGGGCAATGACTTGGTGCGCCATGGCTTGCACCACATCCATATCGTGGCTGATGAGGATATAGCTCAAACCGCGTTCGCGTTGCAAGCGCTGCAATAAATCGAGCACTTGTTTTTGAATAGTGACGTCCAAGGCGCTGGTGGGTTCATCCAGCACCAACACCCGAGGTTTCACAATCAGCGCTCGGGCAATGGCGATACGCTGGCGCTGTCCACCGGAAAACTCATGCGGATAGCGAGCCAAGAGACCAGGAAATTGGACCTCGTCCAAACCCACTTCGGCCAAAGCCGACAGCACCTGCATTTGCAAGTCCAGTGGGTTGGTGTCGGGTTGGTGCAATTGCAAACCTTCGCCCACCACCTCTTCCACCGTCATGCGTGGCGACAAGGATGAGAACGGGTCTTGGAACACCACCTGCACCGCTTGTCGCAGTGGCAAATCACGGGCGGCGACAGAACGCCAAGCAAGTCCCTCTATCGTCAATTTGCCCTGAAAGGGAATCAAGTTCAAAACCGCCAAAGCCAAAGAGGATTTGCCCGAACCCGACTCACCAATGACGCCCAGCGTTTGCCCCGCACGCAACTCAAAGTCCAAGCCATGCAAGGCCACAAATTCAGCACTGCCAAACCAACCACGCCAACCGCTGCGTGGAACGGGGTAAGTCACACGCATTCCTTTGGCTTGGACCACCACGGGTGCCATCGGATTGGCTGCGAGGACGTTGCGGGTGGGCTGGCTGTTAACCAGCTTTTTGGTGTAGGGGTGGAAAGGATTGGCCAGCACCTGCGACACCTCGCCTTGCTCCACCACATAGCCGCCCTCCAGCACCACCACCTTGTCGGCAAAGCGGCGCACCATGTTCAGGTCGTGGGTGATCAGCAAAATCGCCATGCCGTGCTTTTCTTGCAGGCTGTCGAGCAAATCCAAAATTTGCTGGCGCAGCGACACATCCAGCGCGGTGGTGGGTTCGTCGGCCAGCAGCAATTTCGGCTTTCCGGCCAAAGCCATGGCGATCATGGCGCGTTGGCGCTGTCCACCTGATAACTGGTGGGGAAAGCTGCTGGCCCGCCGTTCAGGCTCTGGGATACCCGTGTCAGTCAGCAGTTCGATGGTGTGTTGCCACGCATCAGCCGCAGACATGCCGCGCTTGAGTTGCAAGACCTCGGCAATTTGGTCACCAATGGAAAACAGCGGGTTAAGCGCTGTCATGGGTTCTTGAAAAATCATGGCGATGTCGCCGCCGCGGACTTCGCGCAGTTGTGACTCGCTCATGCTCAGTAAATCCGCGTCTTCAAAGACCGCTTTGCCACGCACCCAAGCGCCTCTGGCCAAACCCAGCAGGCTTAAGGCGGTGACGGTTTTGCCAGACCCAGATTCGCCCACCAGCGCGAGTTTTTCACCAGCCTTTATGTCAAAAGACACGCCATGCACCACCTCTCGCCCTTGAAACGACAAGTGCAAGTCTTCCACCTTCAAGAGTGTGCTCATGGCTGAGTCTCCTGATGCAGCTTGCGTGGGTCCAAGGCGTCACGCAAAGCGTCTCCCATGAAGGTCAGCAGCAACAAGGTGATTACCAGCACCGCGAAGGTAGACAACGAAATCCACCACGCATCAATATTGGTTTTGCCTTGCGACAGCAACTCGCCCAAGCTCGGTGTTCCAGGCGGTACGCCCAAGCCTAAGAAATCCAAACTGGTCAGCGCCAAAATCGCCGCACTCATGCGAAACGGCAAAAAAGTCACCACGGGGGTCATGCTGTTGGGCAGGATATGCCGCCAAATGATGGCCCAGTTCGACAAGCCCAAGGCACGGGCAGCCCGCACATAGTCCAATTGGCGGTTGCGCAAAAACTCGGCTCGCACATAGTCGGACAAACCCATCCAGCCGAACATGCTCAGCAAGATCAGTAACAAGCCAATACTGGGCTCGAACACGGCTGAAAAAATGATCAGCAAATACAACTCGGGCATGGCGCCCCAAATTTCAATGAAACGCTGAAAAGCCAAATCGGTTTTGCCCGCGAAAAACCCTTGAATAGCCCCAGTGACCACACCCAGCAGGGTTCCTGTGATGGTCAGCGCCAAAGCAAACAAGACCGACACCCTGAAACCGTAGAGCAGCCGCGCAAACAAATCGCGGCCGCGGTCATCGGTGCCAAAGACGTTGTCTTCGGATGGCGGCGCAGGGTTGGGCTCTTTGGCGAAGTAATTTAGCGTGCTGTGGTGGTAGGGGTTGGGTGGGTAAACCGCCCAATTGCCCGCTTGGGCAAACTGCTGGCGAATAAAGGGGTCAAGAAAGTCGGTGGGAGTTTGAAAGTCGCCGCCAAACTCGGTTTCTGGTGGGTTATGCCAAATCGGGAAATACAGCTTGCCTTGGTAACTGGCCACCAAGGGTTTGTCGTTGCTGACCAGCTCGGCAGCCAAACTCGTCACGACCAACAGCACAAACAAAATAAGGCTGACAAAGCCCAAGCGATTGCGCTTGAAGCGCTTCCAAGCAATGGCTGAGGGGGAAAGAGAAACAGTCGCCATGGCTTTCAATCAAACTTCACGCGGGGGTCTACCCACACATAACACAGGTCGCTGATGAGCTTGGTGACCAAGCCAATCAGGGTGAACAAATACAAAGTGCCCAGCACCACGGGGTAGTCTCGGCGCATCACACTTTCAAAGCTGAGGAGCCCCAACCCATCCAGCGAAAACAGGGTTTCGATCAGCAAAGAGCCAGTGAAGAATGAACCAATGAAAGCCGCTGGGAAACCCGTGACCAAAGGGATCAAGGCATTGCGCATCACATGCTTCCACAGCACCTTGTTTTCACTCAAGCCTTTGGCACGAGCGGTCAACACATATTGCTTACCGATTTCTTCAAGGAATGCGTTCTTGGTCAGCATGGTGGTGACGGCAAACGCACCCAGCACACTGGCGGTGATGGGCATGGCAATGTGCCACAAATAATCCACGATCTTGCCGCCCCAGCTTAAGGTTTCCCAATTGGCCGAGGTCAGCCCCCGCAAAGGAAACCATTGCAACTGCCCGCCAAACACCACCAACAAAGCCACCCCCAAGACAAAGCCTGGAATGGCGTAACCGATCAACACCACCAAGCTGGTGAGCGTGTCAAAGCGGGTGCCTGCGCGTACCGCCTTGGCAATGCCCAACGGCACCGACACCAAATAACTTAAAAAGAAGGTCCACAGCCCCAAGCTGATGGACACAGGCAGTTTTTCTTTCACCAGTTCCCAGACATCTTTGGGGTAGAAAAAGCTTTTGCCTAAATCGAAGCGGGCAAATTGCCCCAGCATTTGCACAAAGCGCTCGTGAGCGGGTTTGTCAAAACCATACAGCTGCTTGATTTCTTCAATCCGTGCTGCATCCACGCCTTGGCGTCCACGGTAGCCCGCGCCGCTGGCAGCCGCACCCTCGCCACCGCTGTCACGGCCCTGCAACTGCGCCACCATTTGCTCGACAGGCCCGCCCGGGACGAACTGGATGACTGCAAACGTCAGCAATAAAATACCGAACAAGGTGGGAATCATCAACAACAGGCGCTTCACGATATACAAAAACATGTCAACGCACTCCGGCAAAGTTGGCAGGTGTTGCCCACCAAGTAGATTGAATCCAACTCTCGGGCTGGTAATAACGGGGCGTGATATTGGGCTGCTCAAAACGCCCTGCCCGCCACGACACCCGATGCACACTGCCATACCAATGCGGCACGCTGTAGTGACCGTGGCGAAGTACGCGGTCTAGGGCTTTGCAAGCCGCCACCAATTGGCCACGGGTTTGCGCCGCAACGACTTTGTCCAGCAAGGCATCGACCGCAGGGTCTTTCACGCCAATGATGTTGCTAGACCCCTCGGTGTCTGCTGACTTGGAGCCAAAGCGCTCAAGCAACTCGGTACCGGGTGCCTCGCTGCCACCGGTGCGGTTGCTGATGAGTTCGAAATCAAACACGTCCATGCGCTTTTGCAAGACCGCGAAATCCACCACCTTGTAGACCACTTTGAAACCCAGTTTTTCGAGGTTTTTCGCGTAAGGCGTGACCACCCTTCCCATGGAACCTGAGTTGTCCAAAAACTCCAAGGTAAATGCCTCGCCCTTGTCGTTGCGCAATGCGCCGTCGCGGTAGGTCCAACCGGCTTGGGCCAACAGGTCACGGGCTTGGCGCAAATGGTCACGCAAGGTGTGGCCAGTTGCAGGGTCTAGGCTGGTGACGGGCGGCAAGGGCACGGCTTGGGTGAAGATGGCTGGGTCAAGCTTGTCGCGCAAGGGTTCCAACAAGTTCAGCTCGTCGGTATCGGGCAGGTCCTTGGCCTCAAAGTCGCTGCCCACAAAATAGCCACGCACACGGGTATAGGCTTGGTAAAACAACTGACGGTTCATCCATTCGTAGTCCATGGCCAAGCCTATGGCTTGGCGCACCCGAGCATCTTTGAACTTGGGCAAACGGGTGTTGAACATAAAGCCTTGGAAGTCACCCGCATTGCCATGCTGCAGTTCTTTTTTGATCAGGGTGCCGTTGTCAAACAGCTTGCCCTTGTAGCCTCTGGCCCATTCACGGGCGACAAAGGCTTGGATGTAATCGAATTCACCCGCTTTAAAACCTTCAAACTGGGCGGTGGTGTCTTTGTAGAGGCGGTAGCTGATGCGGTCGAAATTGAACATGCCTTTTCGCACATTCAGGTTTTTCGCCCAGTAATTTTTGTCACGCACATATTGAATGTCTTTGCCAAAGTCGACTTGTCCGAGCTTGTAGGGACCAGAGCCGATAGGCACATCGGTGATGATTTTGTCCAAGGGCTTGTTGGCGCCCCATTTGTGGCTGAACACCGACATGCTGCCCACGATCAAGGGCAATTCAGCATTGGCACGCTTGAAATTGAAACGAATTTCTCGCTCGGAAATTTCCACCACACTGGCCACCTCGCTGAAATAGGTGCGAAATTGGGGCGCGGCTTCTTTGCTGGTGAGGCGGTCATAGGAATACTTCACGTCCATGGCCAACACAGGGTCGCCATTGTGAAACCGCGCCAAGGGGTTGAGCCGAAAAGTCACCGACAGCTTGTCAGCTGCGACGCTCACGTCCTCGGCCAGCAAGCCATAGGCGGTGGTGGGTTCGTCGCTGTTGCCAGTGAGCAAGGTTTCCAGCATCAAGCTACCCAAGCCTGGGGGCGCTGTGCCTTTCAAGGTGAAGGGGTTGTATTTGTCAAAGCTAGAGGCACGGGTGGGTGAGACCATGGCAATTTCACCGCCCTTGGGGGCGAGAGGGTTGACATAGCTGAAGTGGCTAAAGCTCTCGGGGTATTTGATATCGCCAAACTGGGCATAGGCGTGGGCAGCCCAAACACTGGGGGACAGCCATACCCCTAGACAAAGTAAAAAAGTACGCATGAGACAATTCTGCAAGATTTTTCAGGAGCAATCGAAATGCAGCCAAAAACAGGGTTTTTAGCCGGTAAAAAATTGTTAATCACCGGTGTGTTATCCAACCGATCGATCGCCTATGGCATTGCCCGCGCCTGCCATGCGCAAGGTGCGGAGCTGGCTTTCAGCTACCAAGGGGAGCGATTCAAAGAGCGTATCACCGAATTTGCCGCAGATTTTGGCTCGACCTTGGTTTTTGATTGCGATGTGTCCAGCGACGCGCAAATTGCGGCATTGGTCAACGATTTGACTGTTGTTTGGCCCAAATTTGACGGTTTTGTTCATGCTATTGGTTTTGCGCCACGCGAATCCATCGCAGGCAATTTTTTAGACGGCTTGAGCCGCGAAGCTTTTGCCATCGCCCACGACATCAGCGCTTACAGCTTTCCCGCCATGGCCAAAGCGTTTTTGCCCTACTTGAACGACAACGCCGCGCTTTTGACCTTGAGCTATTTGGGCGCATTGCGTACCGTGCCCAACTACAACACCATGGGGCTGGCCAAGGCGTCGCTTGAAGCCTCTGTGCGTTACTTGGCGGAGTCACTGGGCAGCCAAAACCGTGGATTGCGGGCCAACGGCATCAGCGCAGGCCCCATCAAAACTTTGGCGGCGTCTGGAATCAAAGGCTTTGGCAAGATTTTGGAAGTGGTGGCAAGCAATTCACCCATTCGCCGCAACGTCACGATTGACGACGTGGGCAATGTCGCGGCCTTTTTGCTCTCCGATTTGGCAGCTGGCGTTTCTGCCGAAATCACCTATGTGGATGGCGGCTTCAGCCAAGTGGTTGGCGGCATTGCGGATTAATCGGGATCTGACCCCAATTGTTTCTTCGCAAGCGCAGCCACTTCACTGACGGCTTGGTTTTTGAAGCGGTGGTCGCTCCACACCTGCCGCCACTTACGGGCACCGGCTTGACCGTGGCGCAAGCCCAGCATATGGCGTGAAACGGCAAACCACGGCACGCCCAACTTGGCTTGGGCGTCCATGTAGTCCACCATCTTGGCTTCCACCTCATCCTTGCTGAGAACACAAGGTGCATGCCCCATCAATCCATCCCACTCGGCCAAAAACCATGGACGGTGGTAAGCCTCGCGGCCCACCATCACGCCGTCCAACTCGCCCAAGTGCTGGGCAATTTGGTCTGAACCGGTGATGCCGCCATTGATGACAAATTTCAAAGCGGGAAAGTCAGCCTTCAAGCGCAGCACCCACTCGGGTTTCAAGGGCGGAATGTCGCGGTTTTCTTTCGGCGACAGGCCTTGCAGCCAGGCATTGCGGGCATGAACGATGAACAGCTCGCAACCCGCTTGCGACACCGTGCCGACAAAGTCACGCACGAAGTCGTAGCTCTCACCACGGTCAATGCCGATGCGGTGCTTGACCGTCACAGGAATACTCACCGCATCCTTCATGGCTTTCACGCCATCAGCCACCAGTTGCGGCTCGGCCATGAGGCAAGCGCCAAACGCACCTCGCTGCACCCGCTCGGAGGGACAACCGCAGTTGAGATTAATTTCGCCATATCCCCAACGCTCGCCCAGCTTGGCGGCTTGGGCTAAATCGGTCGGTTCGCTGCCCCCCAGTTGCAGGGCCACGGGGTGTTCTTCAGGGTTGAAATCAAGGTGGCGCGGCACATCGCCAGGGATCAGCGCCCCCGTGGTGACCATCTCGGTGTAGAGCAAGGCGTGGCGCGACAACAGGCGGTGGAAATACCGGCAGTGACGGTCGGTCCAATCCATCATGGGGGCGACGCTCAAGCGGCCATCCGGCGAAAAATCAGGTTTCAAGAGGGTCAATCCGTCTTCTCAGCGAAACAGTTATTTTCGCTTTGAATTCAAAACAACTGCATTTGCTGGGTCTGCAGCAAATGGTTGGCCACAAACTGCCACAGCAGAGGATGGTGGGTATTTTCGTGCCAATGCGGCTGCATGACTTTTTTGGTGTACCAATGTTGTTGGCTTTCCAAATGGCAACCGATCAAACCCACCGAGCCTTGCACGATGGCCATGGGGTCGCCATTGGCATAGCTGGCAATGGTTTGGAAGGAGCCACCCAAAAAAGTGGGACCGTCGTAGAAGTACATGTGGTGGCTCTTGCCTATCCAGTTCACAGGCGTCACCGTGCCGTAGGAAGACCTGATGTCGGCTCGTGGTCGCTTGATGTACTGCACACAGCGCGTACCTTTAAGCAAATTGAAATAGTAGGCGTCGGCCCAATACGCCCCCATGCAAATACCCAAGTACTTGCCGCCGCGCTGCATATAAGAACGAACATCGGGCAAGTTGGGCTTTAAAACGGACCGAAACGCGGTGGCCTCGCCGTCGCCACCTGGGAACACCACAACGTCCACGTCGTTGAAAAAACCCTCGGCCACCTTTTGCTTGGTGAAAATTTTGAGACGGGCCAAGCTCGACATGGCGGCGATCACGCCGTTCACAGAATCAGCCGAACAAATAGGGTGGTGCAAAAAAACAGCGATGGTGGGCTTCATCGACCTGCACCCTCCATGTCAGTGCGCCATGGAAAGCACCACATTGCCAATCGACTGACCCGCTTCCACCAATTCGTGGGCTTGCACAACTTGGTCAAGGGTGAAAGATGGCAACAAGCTGTGCTGTAAACGTCCCTCGGACAGCATGGTGTTCAAGGTTTGCACACACACCTCACGGTCGGCAGACATCAAGTCGTAGACCAAGAAAAACTTCAAGCCAAAAGAGCCAAACAGCATGGCCCTGAACGCAATGCTGATGTCGGGTGGCGGGTTGGAGCCATAGCACACCAACTGCCCGTGGTGCTTCAATACGCCTTGCGCCAACCAAGCGGCGGTGGTGGAAAAGTCCATGTCAATCACCGCGTCCACGCCCTTGCCATGGGTCAGGGCTTTCACCTCGTCCACGGTATGGCCGTTTTTGTAGAACAAGGTGTGGCTGGCCCCGGCCGCTTTGGCGTGGGCGGCTTTGGCTTCAGAGCCTACGGTGCCCAATACCTCGGCACCGGCTTGCACCAACATTTGCGTGATGTAGTGACCCACGGCTGAAGATGCGCCGGTGACCAACACCTGTTTGCCTTTGACGTCCCCCGCCAAACGCACGGCTTGCAAAGCCGTGAGGCCTGGGATGCCCATGCAAGCCCCTGCTTCAAACGAGGTGTTATCGGGCAAATGCGCGGCCATGGCCGAGGGCAAGACCACGTACTCAGCGGCAGTGCCGTCAGGACGTTGCCACTGGGCGTTCCAAGTCCACACCCGCTCGCCCATGCGAGAAGCCGGCACACCCGCACCCACTTGGTCGATGACACCCGCGCCATCGCTGTGGGGAATGATGTAGGGGCCGCCCAAGGGTCTGGCTCGGCGAGATTTCACATCCGAGGG
>CAMCWS010000059.1 GCA_945882755.1 Bordetella parapertussis
GTGTACAGCGCGCAAACCGTGGTGCAACGCGCCCAACAGCTTGGCGTGGACATGCCCATCGCTCAAGCGGTGGTGGCGGTGTTGCAAGGCCAGACTTCACCGCAGCAAGCGGTGGCGACGCTGATGGGGCGAGGCGCTAAGGGCGAATAGGCAGCCGTCACTGCGAGGCGCAAAGCGCCGAAGCAGTCCTCATACAAGATTGCTTCCCGCCACGTCGCTTTGCTCCTCGCGGCTAAAGGCCGTTCGCAATGACAGCCCTTTGATCTGGACAATGGCGTGTCGCTCAAACCTCTAAGTTATCAATCAACCGCGTCTTGCCCAACTTCGCTGCACCCAGCACCACCAGTGCGTCGCCAGCAAGCGGCATTTGCAGGTCAGTGCGACGCCGCACGCAAAGGTAATCAGCATGCCAACCGCGTTGGTGCAGCGCTTGCATGGCTTGGGTTTCCAGCCGCGGCAAGTGTGAAGCCAAGTCATCAGCGACAGCCAAAGCGGCGTTGCCCAACAGGCGCAGCGCGAGAGACAACTGCACCGCTTCGGCACGCTCGGCGGCACTCAAGTAGCCGTTGCGCGAACTCAGTGCCAAGCCATCGGCGGCGCGGGAGGTGTCCACGCCCACCAGTTCCACGGGTATGGCAAATTGGTTCACCATCTGGCGAATCACCATCAGCTGTTGGTAGTCTTTTTTGCCAAACACCGCCACGCCCTGCGCTTTACCGGCAAACACCGCCATGAAGAGTTTCATCACCACGGTGCATACACCGGTGAAAAAACCAGGGCGAAATTGTCCTTCCAAGATATCGGCCAAAGCGGGGTCGGGTTGTACTTTGAAGGTTTGTGGCTGGGGGTAAAGCTCAGCCTCATCGGGTGCAAACAACACATCGCAACCCTGTTCGCGCAGTTTGGCGCAGTCCGCATCGAAGGTACGCGGATAGCTGGCAAAGTCTTCGTGGGGCAAAAACTGCAAGCGGTTGACGAAGATGCTGGCCACCAACACATCGCCCAAAGGCTTGGCTACTTGCAGCAGGTGCAAATGGCCCTCGTGCAAATTGCCCATGGTGGGCACAAACGCGGGTCGCTCAAAGCGCTGTAAATGCTGGCGCAACTCGGCCAGCGTACGGACGATCAACATGCGGTGCTTACCAAGCGTGCAATTCGTTCACAGGAAAGCGTTGCTCTTTAACAGCGCGAACAAAGGCGGTCATCGCGTCTTGAATGGTGGAGGCTTCGTTCATGAAGTTGTGGGCAAACTTGGGCACCTTGCCTTGGGTGGCGCCCAGCATATCGTGCAACACCAAAATTTGTCCTGCGGTGTCCACACCGGCGCCAATGCCGATGGTGGCGCAAGTGGTCAAGGCGCGGGTGATGTCGCCAGACAGCACCGCAGGCACCATTTCCATCACCAGCAATTGCGCACCGGCTTTTTCCAGCTGCAAAGCGTCTTGCATCAACTGCTGTGCGGCACTGTCGGTGCGGCCTTGTACTCGGTAGCCGCCCAAGGTGTTGACGCTTTGCGGGGTCAGACCAATGTGGCCACACACCGGTATGCCACGGGTGACCAAAAACTCAACTGTAGGGGCCAACCAAGCACCGCCTTCGAGTTTGACCATGTGCGCACCTACCCGCATCAATTCGCTGGCACTGCGAAACGCCTGTTCGGGGGTGGCGTAAGTGCCAAAGGGCATGTCCCCTAAGACGATGGGGCGGCCGTTTTGCTTTTGCACGCCACGTGCCACGCACTCGGTGTGGTAACACATAGCGTCCAGCGTCACAGGCAAGGTGCTGTTGTGGCCTTGGCACACCATGCCCAAAGAGTCGCCCACCAAAATCACTTCTACGCCTGCCAAGTCGGCCAAGGCGGCAAAGGTGGCGTCATAGGCGGTGAGCATGGTGATTTTTTCGCCTTCGCTGTACATCTTCATCAAGCTGTGCAGGGTCATGGCAGGGCGCTTGGCGTTGGTGGGTACGCTGGGTTGAACGCTCATGGCGGGTTTTCCTCAAAGAAATCAGTTAACAGGTGCGTAAGCCAATCGCACATAAATGGGCGCATAGGCCTCGGCTTGGGTGATGTCGACCAAAGTTTCTTTGGCGAGTTCTAGCAAGGCGATAAAGGTCACCAGCAGCACAGGCACGCCCAAGCTGGGGTCGAATAAATCGGCAAATTCAACAAAACGCTGGCCTTGGAGTTTTTTCAAGACGATGCTCATGTGTTCGCGTACCGACAGTTCTTGGCGGCTGATTTTGTGGTGTTGCACCAGTTTGGCACGACGCAAAATATCTGCCCAGGCTTGCTGTAATTCCACCGCATCCACATGGGGGAATCGCGGTTGCATGGACTGCTCGATGTACACCTGAGCGCGTAAAAAGTCCCGCCCTTGTTGCGGAAATTGGTTCAGATTGGCTGCAGCCAATTTGAGTTGCTCGTATTCCAATAAGCGGCGCACCAACTCGGCACGCGGGTCTTCGGCTTCCACGCCTTCGGCCACCTTTTTGGGAGGCAGCAGCATCCGCGATTTGATTTCAATCAGCATGGCCGCCATCAGCAAATATTCAGCGGCAAGCTCAAGGTTGGTTTTGCGGATTTCTTCCACATAACTCAGGTACTGGCGGGTGAGGCCCGCCATGGGAATGTCCAAGATATTGAAGTTTTGCTTACGAATCAGGTACAGCAACAAGTCCAACGGACCCTCAAACGCTTCTAAAAATATTTGCAGTGCATCGGGCGGGATGTACAGGTCCTGCGGCATGGCAAACAGCGGTTCGCCATACAAGCGGGCCACCGCCACATGGTCGATGACCGTGGGCATGTGGGGCAGGTCGCCGCTGGGCCCTTGCCAATTGGCTGGCAAATCAGGTGTGTTCACTTGACGCTGGGATTGAAATAAACGTAGGGCTTTTGCGCCACCTTGGCAGCGGTAAATTCGCTTTGTTCCTTGGCATTGAGGGGCTTGTCCCATAGCAAAGCGCGGCCCTGTCGTTGCTCGGCTTCCAGCGTGGGCTTGGCCTGCTTCAACTGATCGATGAACAGCGAGGCTTCAGAGACGTATTCGGGGCGGGCAAACAGTGACATGATGGGGGTCCTCAAAGGGCAGACGCATTCTACCCAGCAAGGGTTTTTACCAGCGCCTGTGCATCGTCTAGGCAATTTTCTTCGCCAATGTCTACCAACAGGCCGCAGCGTTGCAAGATGTCCAAGGGTTGTCCGCGCAAGTCTGCCAGTTGAAACAGCACGCCTTGTTGCTGGCAAGCCTCGAATAATTGTCCCAAGGCCTCTGCGCCACTGGAATCAACATAAATGAGACCCGCGCAATCGAGGACCAAGCGCTGGCTGGGCAAATCGTCGATGCGTTGCTCGATCAAATTCACCGCTCCAAAAAACAAAGCCCCTTGTAGACAAAGCACCTGGGTTTTAAGGTCCCGCCACAACACCTCGCTGCGGGTTAGGCTGGAGATGCGAAACAAAAAGGTGAGCGAGGCAGCCACCAAACCCACCATCACCGCCATACTCAAATCCACCGTGACCGTCAGCACAAAGACGGCCAGCAAGGTCAGGCGGTAGGGCCAGCGAAATTGCTGCAAATCGGTAAAGGCATGCCACTCGCCCATGTTCCAAGCCACAAACACCAAGATGGCGCTGAGGGCCGCCAAAGGCACATGAAATGCCAGGGGTGCAGCCAGCAGCAGCACCAGCAACAGGCTGAGGGCGTGGACCATGCCGGCCACTGGGGTGGTAGCGCCGTTGTTCACATTCGTCATGGTGCGGGCAATCGTGCCGGAGGCGGGCATGCCCCCCACAAAAGGCATGGCCATGTTGGCAATGCCTTGCGCCATCAGTTCTTGGTTGGGGTCATGCCGGTCGTGAATAAGCTTGTCCGCCACCCTTGCACACAGCAAAGACTCAATCGCACCCAGCAGCGCCAAGGTGATGCTGGGCAACAAAACGGCCTGCAGTTGGTCCAGGTTAAAAGACGGCCAAGTCCATGCTGGGAAGCTGTCAGGTATACCGCCAAAACGGTTGCCCAAGGTGTCTACCGGCAGGCCCATGCCCACCGTGGCAAGCGTGCTGAGCACAAGCACCAACAGCGAGCCTGGCATCACACCCAAACGCTTGGCCCAAACTTCGGGCAAGACCTTGGGCAACACGCTTTGCCACAGCACCAACAGCCCAAGGCTGGCCATTGCCAAAGCCAAGGCAGCGGTGTTCAGGGTGTCGGCATGTTCAGCCAAGGACGCCAACAAGTGGAAGAAGTCTGCCGGTAAAGGGTGAATATCCAGACCGAAAAAATCTTTCATCTGCGACAAGAAAATCAGCACCGCAATGCCGTTGGTAAAACCAATGATGACCGCCACGGGAATGAAGCGAATCAGCACGCCCAAACGCAACACGCCCATGAGCAGTAACCACACACCAGAGAGCAGCGTCGCCAGCATCAAACCCGCCACGCCGTGCTGGCTGACGATGCCGTAAACGATGACGATGAAAGCACCGGCCGGTCCGCCGATTTGAACCCTGCTGCCGCCCATTGCAGAAATGAGAAACCCCGCCACGATGGCGGTGAACAAACCGGCTTCGGGTTTTAAGCCCGAGGCGATGGCAAAGGCCATGGCCAAGGGCAGGGCGACCACGGCCACTGTCAAACCCGCGCCTATGTCTTGCCCTAGTTTGTGGCTGTTGTAGCCCTTAAGCGCTTGAAATAATTTAGGTTGAAACCTCAGCCATGCCATGGCAAAACACTATACGCCGCTGGGCTTAGAGTGCGCTGACGTCTGGCCAGCGTAGATGGATGCCTATTTGTTGCAAGTCAGCGATGTCGGCTTGGCTGTCAAGGTCGGTGGTGTAGTGCGGGTTGTTGCTTGCCCAGCCGTGCACCAAAGCGCGGTGGTGCTGACGCCAAGTTTGGCAGCCGAAGTCATCATTGGCTTGTAAAACCGCCAAGCGGACAGCAGCGCTTAAGGCCACCGGGTTGCCGGGTTGGTCTTGCACTTTGGGGTACACCATATCGGTGTTGCTGGGGCGGTCCGCAAAGGCTTGCAGCAAATCGGTGATGTCTTGGGTTTCGATCAGCGGTTGATCGGCCAAGCACATCACCACCGCATCGCAGGTGGCGCTGAGGCTTTGCAAGCCCAGGCGCTGCGAAGAAATGATGCCTTGCTCGGGGTGGGGGTTGATCACGATAGTGACGGGCAAGCCAGCCAATGCTGGCGCAATCTCTTGGGCATAGTGACCCAAAACCACCACCAAGTCTTGAATGCCTGCGTCCAGCAAGCATTGGGCGGTTCGGCGAATCAGCGCTTGGCCATCGCGTTCAAGCAAACACTTGGGCCGGTGACCCATGCGCGAACCCGCACCGGCTGCGAGCAAGACCGCAGCCCAGTTCATCAATGGATCCGCATGCCCGGCGTTGCACCCGGCCAAGGCTGCAACACATGGATGCCGGGGTGGGCTTTTTCATCGGCGTGGCTGGCGGCTAACACCATGCCCTCGGAGACGCCGAATTTCATTTTGCGCGGTGCCAGGTTGGCCACCATCACGGTGAGCTTGCCCACCAAGTCAGAGGGTTGGTACATGCTGGCGATGCCGCTGAAGACATTGCGATGGCGGCCTTCGCCCACGTCCAGCGTCAAGCGCAGCAACTTGGTGCTGCCCTCCACCGCTTCGCAGTTGACGATGAGGGCGATGCGCAAATCGATCTTGGCAAAGTCGTCAATGGAGATGGTCTCGGCGATGGGCTCGCCGCCGGGGACAGATAAATTGGGGTCAGATTCCAATTTTCCGGAGGACAACTCGGGCGCTGACCCCACCGCATCAGGTGGCGGCTCAAACAAAGCTTCCAGCATCTTGGGGTCCACGCGTTGCATCAGGTGTTGGTAGTTGCCAATGGTGTGGCCGGCACCCATGCGTTGGTCGCGCTGCGCAAACTGCAAAGGCCCAATGTTCAAAAAGGCTTCCACGTTGGCAGCCAATGCGGGCAAAACAGGTTTCAAAGCGAGCGAAAGCAAACGGAAAGCCTCGATACAGGTGCTGCACACATCGTGCAGTCGGGCGTCTTGGCCTTCCAGTTTGGCGAGTTCCCAAGGCTTGTTGGCGTCCACGTACTCGTTCACCCGGTCGGCCAAGGCCATGGTGTCGCGCAAGGCTTTGGCGCAGTCGCGGTGGTCGTAGAGGCTTTCAATGCCAGGAAGTCCCGCGTGCAGTTGGGCCAACAGCGCCTCGCCATCGGCGCTCACCGCACCCAATTTACCACCAAAGCGTTTGGCGATGAAGCCCGCAGCACGGCTGGCGATGTTGATGTACTTGCCCACCAAGTCCGAGTTGACCCGCGCCAAAAAATCATCGGCGTTGAAGTCGATGTCCTCGTTGCGGCCGTTGAGTTTGGCGGCCAAGTAGTAGCGCAGCCACTCGGGGTTCATGCCGAGTTCCAGGTACTTCAAGGGATTCAAGCCGGTGCCACGGCTTTTGCTCATCTTCTCGCCGTTGTTCACCGTGAGGAAACCATGCACAAACACTTTGTGGGGCACTTTGCGGCCGCTGAACTTCAGGATGGCCGGCCAAAAAAGTGTGTGAAAGGTGACGATGTCTTTGCCGATGAAGTGGTATTGCTCGGTGTCCTCAGCGGCCATGTACTCGTCAAAGCTGCGCGTCTCACCGTGCTGAGCCTTGGGCCCGCCCTTGTCGAACCAGTTTTTCAGCGACGCCAAATAGCCAATGGGCGCGTCCAGCCACACATAAAAATACTTGCCTGGTGCGTCGGGAATTTCAATGCCAAAGTAGGGCGCATCGCGGCTGATGTCCCAGTCGCCCACGCCTTCGCTGGTGGAGCCATCGGGGTTGGTGCGAACGCTGAACCACTCTTTCACCTTGTTGGCCACTTCGGGTTGCAGGTGTTGGCCGTTTTGTGTCCAGTCTTGCAAGAACGCCACGCAGCGTGGGTCGGAGAGTTTGAAGAAAAAATGCTCGGCGTGTTTCAACACCGGCGTGGCCCCCGACAAGGCCGAGTAGGGGTTTTTCAAATCGGTGGGTGCGTACACCGCACCGCAACTTTCGCAGTTGTCGCCATACTGGTCTTTCGCGCCGCACTTGGGGCATTCGCCCTTGATGAAACGGTCGGGCAAAAACATGTTTTTCTCGGGGTCGAAAAACTGCTCGATGGTTTTGCGCTCGATCAGCGTGCCGCCTTTGTCGACTGAAAGGTCACGCAGGTCGCGGTAAATCTGCTGCGCCAAGGCGTGGTTCTCAGGCGCGTCGGTGCTGTGCCAGTTGTCAAAGGAAATGTGGAAACCGTCCAAATACTGCTGCCGCCCAGCAGCGATGTTGGCGACAAACTGCTGCGGCGTCAGGCCGGCTTTTTCAGCGGCGATCATGATGGGCGCACCGTGGGTGTCGTCAGCGCAAACAAAGTTGACCGCGTGGCCCTGCATCCGCTGGTAGCGCACCCAAATATCGGCCTGGATGTATTCCATCATGTGCCCAATGTGGAAGTTGCCATTGGCATAGGGCAGGGCGGTGGTGACAAATAAGCGGCGCTGGGTCATGGGGAGGTCGTTGCAGAGAGGGAGGCTGATTTTAGGCGGCGCTGATGGCGATGATGGAATTGAGTTCTTCGCAAGCCGCCTCGAACACTTCAGGTGACACCTGTTTCCAAGCATGGGGACGCGCGCCACGTTCACGCCATGCAAATGATTTGGGTTGGTGGATCAGCACATAGCAAACCTCACCTTTGGCTGAGGTGAACTTAACAGCAAAGGGATTGGTTTCATTGCTTGGAGCGTGAGTCATGGGCAAGCCAATGACCAGTTGGGTGCGTTCATTGAAGGCCTTGGGCGACAACACCAGCATGGGGTGTTCGTCTTTCATCTCAGAGCCGACTTGGGGGTTGAAGTTGACCCAAATCATGTCCCGACGATCTGGCACCCAGTGCTTAGGTGCGGAAGCCATCAGAACACTTCAGGGCCCACGCGCCCAGTGGCCATGACTTCCCCGCCATGGACTGCGGGGTCAAAAGCCTTGAGTTTTTGTGTCAGTGTTAATTTAGGTTTTCCAGTAGTACGCAAAAAAACACCGCCTTCAACCACCTCCACTTTGATCGGTTGTCCGCGGGTGAAGTGAGCGGCTTTTGCCACCTTAGCGGTGATGCGAACCGCGAGGCCGTTGCCCCATTCTTGGATGGTCTGATCGACGGAGACGATAGCGGTCATAGAGATATTCCTTGGTTCTTTGCAAGAGTTTATTCGGATTTGCAGTAGGTATCAACATGTATCAACAATTTTGCGTTTTTGTCATAAGTCTTCGCATACAGATTGCTTCAGGGCTTTGCCCTTCGCAATGACAGTTCTTCGCAATGACGGCTTCGCCATGCCGCTGTGGTCTCGTTAGACTAGCCACCTTTTGCCCAACAGACACACTGGAGTACCTATGGCCATGAGCGAACAAGACGTCACCAACGCGTTGAAAACCGTGGTGGACCCCCTCACTGGGCAGGACTTCGTCAGCAGCAAATCGGTCAAAAACCTGCAAATCAAAGGCGGCGATGTCAGTTTCGAGGTGGAGTTGGGCTACCCCGCCAAAAGCCTGTGGGCGGCGTTTGAGCAGCAGTTGCAGCATGTGGTCGGGCAGCTGCCTGGCGTGACCTCGGTCAAGGCCAAGGTCACTTCCAAAGTGATTGCCCATGCGGCCCAGCCCGGCGTGGCCCTGCTGCCGCAAGTGAAAAATATCATTGCTGTGGCGTCTGGCAAAGGCGGTGTCGGCAAATCCACCACCGCCGCCAACTTGGCGCTGGCCTTGGCCGCCGAAGGTGCGAGCGTGGGCTTGCTCGACGCCGATATTTATGGCCCCAGCCAGCCCATGATGATGGGTTTGTCGGGCAGACCCGAAAGCAGTGATGGCAAAACCATGCAACCGCTTGAAGCGCATGGCGTGCAAGTCATGTCGATTGGCTTTTTGGTGGCGCAAGACCAAGCCATGGTTTGGCGCGGCCCCATGGCCACACAAGCCCTGGAGCAGTTGCTGCGCCAAACCAATTGGCGCGACTTGGATTACCTGATCGTCGATATGCCGCCTGGCACGGGCGACATTCAGCTCACGCTCAGCCAACGGGTGCCGCTGACCGGCGCGGTGATCGTCACCACGCCGCAAGACATTGCCTTGATCGACGCCTTGAAGGGCATTCGCATGTTTCAAAAAGTGGGCGTGCCGATCTTGGGCATTGTGGAAAACATGGCGGTTCATGTGTGCAGTCAGTGTGGCCATGCTGAGCATATTTTTGGCGTGGAAGGCGGCAAAAAAATGGCGAATGCCGAGGGCATGGCGTATTTGGGCGCACTGCCTTTGAGCATGGCCATCCGTGTGCAAGCCGACAGCGGCCTGCCCAGCGTGGTGGCCGACCCCGATGGCGAGGTAACCGGCATTTACAAAGCGGTAGCGCGTCAATTGGCGGTGGCCGTGGCTGCCAAGGCCAAGGACTTCTCGTCCAAATTTCCAACGATCAAGGTGTCCAAAGACACCTGAAGCCAGTTCTCATCCAATATGCATTAAAGTGCATGGATGCGAAATGCCCCGCTGGACGAAAAACACCCCTACCTGATCACCTTGGGTGAGCGGGTGCGCCTGCTGCGCTCACGCAGGGGGCTGTCGCGTAAAGCAGCCGCGGCCCGAGCGCAGGTGTCCGAGCGGCATTGGGCGAACTTGGAGTCCGGCATGGGCAACGCCTCCATCTTGGTGTTGTTGCAAGTGGCCAAAGCCTTGCAATGCAACTTGGTGAGCTTGCTCGAAGAGTCTCCTCAAGCCGGTTTGGTACCGCGCCAACACATCGCACTCATTGGTCTGCGCGGCGCGGGCAAGTCCACTTTGGGTAAGCGCTTGGCCAAAGAGTTGGGCTATGTGTTTGTCGAACTCAGCCGCGTCATTGAACAACTGGCCGGTTGCAGCATCAGCGAAATTCACGGCCTTTATGGTCCACAGGCTTACCGTCGCTATGAGCGACGCGCCTTGGAGGACAGCTTGACGCACAACACCCATGCGGTGTTGGCCACACCGGGTGGTTTGGTGTCAGAGGACGCCACCTTCACCCTGCTGCTTGGGCAGTGCTTCACGATTTGGCTGCAAGCCACGCCCGAAGACCACATGGCAAGGGTGTTGGCACAGGGCGACACCCGTCCCATGGCGGCCAGTACCGAGGCGATGCAGGATTTACGCCGCATTTTGGTCAGCCGCAGCCCGTTTTACGCCAAGGCGGATTTGCACTTTGACACCAGCGTCCAGTCGGAAGAGCAAAGTTTTCAGGCCTTGAAAAAAGCTTGGCTAGATCAGATGTAAATATCTGCAATATATTGCATTAACTGGCATAAATTCTGCAGGATGATGCAGGGCTTGAGCAGGAGAGCCCGCATGTCTGATTTCACGGTTGATTACCAAACCCACCCCAGCCAATACCGCCATTGGTCTTTGAAGGTGGAGGGCGAAGTCGCCACTTTGTCACTGGACATCCAAGAAGACGGCGGCATCTTGCCTGGCTACAAGCTCAAGCTCAACTCCTATGACTTGGGTGTTGACATTGAATTACACGACGCATTGCAACGGGTGCGCTTTGAGCACCCCGAAGTCAAGTCGGTCATCGTCACCAGCTTGAAAGACCGCATATTTTGCTCTGGCGCCAACATCTTTATGCTGGGTTTGTCCACCCACGCTTGGAAGGTCAACTTCTGCAAATTCACCAATGAAACCCGCAACGGCATCGAAGACAGCAGCCGCCACAGTGGCCTGAAGTTTGTCGCGGCGGTCAACGGTGCGTGTGCAGGTGGTGGCTATGAATTGGCGCTGGCTTGTGACGAGATTGTGTTGGTGGATGACCGCTCCAGCAGCGTGTCCCTGCCCGAAGTGCCGCTGTTGGGCGTGTTGCCCGGTACGGGGGGGCTGACCCGCGTGACCGACAAGCGCCATGTTCGCCACGACCATGCCGATATTTTTTGCACCAGCGTTGAAGGTGTGCGCGGCCAACGCGCCGTGGATTGGCGTTTGGTGGACGCCATTGCCAAACCCGCGCAGTTTGCCGAGGTGGTGAGCAAGCACGTGAAGCAACTGCCTGCCCACAGCAAACGCGCAGGTGCCGCGGCGCAAGGGCAAGGCGTTCAGCTCAAGCCCTTGCACAAAACAGCAACGGCTGACAGCTTGCACTACGGCTATGTCCAAGTGGATATCGACCGCGCCAAGCGCACCGCCACCCTCACCGTGTCTGCGCCCAAAGCGGCTGTGCCCAGCACCATCGACGCCATTCAACAAGCCGGTGACAGCTGGTACCCCTTGCAAATGGCCCGTGAGTTGGACGACGCAATTTTGTGTTTGCGCAGCAACGAACTCGACATCGGCACTTGGCTGCTCAAAACCACCGGCGACGCCGCGTTGGCTTTGCAATCGGATGCGGTCTTGGTGCAGCACCAAGCGCATTGGCTGGTGAACGAGACCATCGGCTTGCTGCGGCGCACCTTGGCCCGCTTGGACGTATCTTCACGTTCCTTGTTCGCCTTGATCGATGAAGGCACTTGCTTTGCGGGCACCTTGGCCGAGTTGGCGTTTTGCGCTGACCGTGCTTACATGCTGGCCCTGCCCGATGCGCCAGACACAGCGCCTCGTGTGGTGTTGAATGAATTAAACATGGGCTTTTTCCCCATGGTCAACCACCAGTCACGTTTGCAGCGCCGCTTCTATGAAGAAACCGCGCCGCTGGAAGCGGTGCGTGCCGTCATTGGCCAAGCCTTGGACGCAGACCAAGCCCTGGCCCTCGGCTTGGTCACCGCTGCCCCTGACGACATCGATTGGGCGGATGAGTTGCGCATCGCCATCGAAGAACGTGCCGCCATGTCGCCCGACTCCCTGACAGGCTTGGAGGCCAATTTGCGCTTCAGCCAAAAGGAATCCATGGAGACACGCATTTTTGGCCGCTTGTCGGCTTGGCAAAACTGGATCTTTAACCGCCCGAACGCGGTGGGCGACAAAGGTGCCTTGAGGTTTACGGCAAAGGCGAGAAAGCCGCTTTTGACATGAACCGCGTATGAACACAGATTGCTTCGCTTCGCTCGCAATGACTATTTCTTCGCTCGCAATGACTATTTCTTCGCTCGAAATGACTACTCCGTCATTGCGAGGAGCGAAGCGACGAAGCAATCCACCCCTTTAACTTCACTTGGAGACAAAATGTCAGCCATCAACTACAGCGAAAAAATCCCCAACAACGTCAACCTGAGCGACGACCGCACATTGCAACGCGCATTGGAGCAGTGGCAGCCCAACTTCATCAACTGGTGGGATGACATGGGCCCCGAAGGCACGACCGACAGCGAGGTGTATTTGCGCACCGCGGTCAGCGTGGACCCGCAAGGCTGGGCCCAGTTTGGCCACGTGAAAATGCGCGACTACCGTTGGGGCATCTTTTTGAACCAAGGCGAGGCCGACCGCAAAATCCATTTCGGCGACCACAAAGGCGAAGCTGCTTGGCAAGACGTGCCTGGCGAGCACCGCGCCAATTTGCGCCGCATCATCGTGACGCAAGGCGACACCGAGCCAGCATCGGTGGAGCAGCAGCGCCACTTGGGCCTCACCGCGCCCAGCATGTACGACTTGCGCAATTTGTTCCAAATCAATGTGGAAGAGGGCCGCCACCTGTGGGCCATGGTGTATTTGCTGCACAAACATTTTGGCCGCGATGGCCGCGAAGAAGCCGAGGCCTTGCTTGAGCGTCGCAGCGGCCAAGAAGACAACCCGCGCATCTTGCAAGCCTTCAACGAGCAAACGCCCGATTGGCTGAGCTTTTTCATGTTCACCTACTTCACCGACCGCGACGGCAAGTTCCAGTTGTGCGCTTTGGCTGAAAGCAGTTTTGACCCACTGGCTCGCACCACCAAGTTCATGCTGACCGAAGAGGCGCACCACATGTTTGTGGGTGAGTCCGGCATTTCACGCGTGATTCAACGCACCTGCGCCGCCATGAACGAACTCAAAACCGACGACGTGGGCAAGTTGCGTGCGGCGGGTGTGATTGATTTGCCCACCATCCAGCGCTACTTGAACTTCCACTTCAGCGTGACCATCGATTTGTTCGGCGCTGACGAGTCCAGCAACGCAGCCACCTTCTATTCCACCGGCATCAAAGGCCGCTACGAAGAAACCAAGCGTGACGACGACCATGTGTTGCGCGGTCAAACCTACAAAGTGCTGCACGTGGTCAACGGCCAGTTGCAAGAAAAAGAAGTGCCCATGTTGAACGCCTTGAACGAAG
>CAMCWS010000060.1 GCA_945882755.1 Bordetella parapertussis
ACTTGGTGTGCGGCCAGCAGCAAGCGGTCCATGAGCGCAGGAGACAGGCGTGGTAAGACCCGCTCGAACAAACGCTCCTTGGGTCCCCATATGCGTTGCTCACGCAACACCTGAGGCAGGGCCCGACCACTGGCCACCGCGTCTTTGACGCGCTTCAAGGCGCGTATATCCTCAGCCAAGGTGTAATGCACCAACACCTCGGATGTACCCTCTGCTCGCAAGCCATCCAACATGCGCTGCACCCGCTGGTGTTGACCTGCCAGCACGGTCTCGCTGAGCTTGAACACATTGAAACGCGCCACATTCAACACCGCGTTTTCAATGTCTTCCAAACTGAGTTCCTGCGCGGGATAAAGAAGTGCCAGTTTTTGAATTTCTTGGTGGGCAGCCAGCAAATTGCCCTCGACCCGATCGGCAAAAAACTGCAAGCTGCGCTGACCTTCTTCACCGGCACGAACACGCTGCTGCTGCAAGGCCAAGCGCTGGGCAATCCACGCTGGCAAGGCGGCTCGCTCAATAGGCTCGATTTGCACGCTGATGCCATGCGCATCCAAGGCGGTGTACCAGCCAGAAGATTTGGCGGTTTTGTCTAAGCGTGGCAAGGACAGCAGCACCAACACACCGTCATTGCCCACGCAAGCCTCGGCGATGCGTTGCAAAGCCTCGCTGCCTTCTTTGCCAGGTTTGCCCGAGGGAATGCGGATATCAATCACTTGTTTATCAGCAAACAAGCTCATGGCCGACGCGGCGGACTCGACCTCGCTCCAATCAAAATGTGCTCCCGCCACGGTGAACACATGGCGCTCTGAAAAACCGTTGTGTTTGGCGGCAGCGCGTATGGCATCAGCTGCCTCTTGCAAAAGCAACGCTTCGTCACCATGCAAGGTGTAGAGCGAGCGCAGCGATTGCGGCAGTTGTTCGGTCAAGCGTTGGCCAGAGAGCTGCATGGGTTTGTGGGGCTAGGGCATGCGAACAACAGCGAGTCGGCGCAACACCTGCTGCACCAAGTCGGAGCGCATATCGCGGTAGAGCAAAACTTCTTCGGTTTCTTTGGACAAAGCTGCGGTTTCGCTGAAGCTGATGTCTCGCTCTTGCACCAACTCGGTGTCTGGGATCAGCTCGACACCGTCACGGGTACGGAGTTTGAAGCGAATGCGAAAACGCAATTGAAATTCGCGTACCGCACCCGCCGAGGTACGGCTGAGAATGACCTTCTCAGGCAGCTCCTGCAACAAATCAAAAATCACGTCTGCACGCTCGACTTGTTTGGGGTCGCTGATGACCTCTACCCTTCCAGAGGCTGAAATATTTCGCTTGAGCTCTTGGCCAAACACAGATGCTTCAGGCAGTCCGCTGAAAAGCGTGCGAAACGGGTAGTTAGGGGCTTGGCGTAACTGAAAGCCACAGGCACTCAAGCCCATCAAGAACAAGGAGGAGACAAATAGGCGGCGTTTCATCTTGTTTAAACCACTATATTGACCAAACGACCCGGCACCACAATCACTTTTTTCGGCACCGCGCCTTGGGCTTGTTTTTGGAAAGCTTCGTTGGCCAAAGCCGCTTGTTCAATGTCTTCTTTGCTGGCGGTGGCAGGCACTGAGATGGACCCGCGTAATTTGCCGTTGACTTGCAGCATCAGCTCGATCTCGTCGCGCAGCAAAGCGCTCTCGTCCACGCTGGGCCATGCGGCGTCGAGCAAATCGCCGGTGCGGGCGGCGTAGCCCAACTCAGTCCACAAATGGGCGCTGATGTGGGGACAAGCGGGGTAGAGCATGCGCAGCAACACCGAGGTGCCTTCGCACAACACGGCTTGGTCGCCTGGGCTGCCGTCGGTTTTGAAGTCTTCCAAAGCGTTGAGCAGCTTCATGCAGCCCGACACCACAGTGTTGTATTGCATGCGCTCGTAGTCATAGCTGACTTGCTTGAGCGTCAAATGCACTTCACGACGCAGGTCGGTGGCTTGTTTGCGGCAGCTGGCTTGGCTCAAGTCGCCAGCGGTCGCGGCCTTGAGAACAGCTTCGTGCTTGAAAGCGAAGTTCCACACCCGGCGCAAAAACCGAAAACTGCCTTCCACCGCCGAGTCGTTCCACTCCAGCGTGGCCTCGGGCGGCGCAGTGAACATGGTGTACAGGCGGGCCGTGTCAGCGCCGTATTTTTCAATCAGGTCTTGCGGGTCCACGCCGTTGTTCTTGGACTTGGACATGGTGCCCACGCCTTCGTAGTCGATGGCTGTGCCCACCGGCAATTTGCCGTCACCACTGTCGGCTGCGTTTTTCAGCTTGGCACCCACCACTTTGCCGGCGTCGTCCAGCACATGCTCCACGTCATGCGGCCAGAAATAATCTTTGCCACCCTTGGCGGTGCGGCGCGAATAAATGTGGTTGAGCACCATGCCTTGGGTCAGCAGCTTGGTGAAGGGTTCATCGACCTTCACCATCCCCAAGTCGCGCATCACCTTGGTCCAAAACCGCGCGTACAGCAGGTGCAGGATGGCGTGCTCAATCCCGCCGATGTACTGGTCCATGCCGCTGCCGCCACTTGTCTTGTCGCCTTCACGCATCCAGTACTGCGTGCCCTCGGCCACCATGGCCTCGGTGTTGGTCGGGTCGCAGTAGCGCATGAAATACCACGACGAATCGACAAAGGTGTCCATGGTGTCGGTTTCGCGCCGCGCGGGTTTGCCGCAGGTGGGGCACACCACCCCTTTGTGGAAACCATCGTGCTTGTGCAACGGGTTGCCCGAGCCGTCGGGGATGCAGTCTTGCGGCAGGATCACGGGGAGGTCTTTTTCAGGGACAGGCACGGCGCCGTGTTCATCGCAGTGGATGATGGGAATCGGCGTGCCCCAATAGCGCTGGCGGCTCACGCCCCAGTCGCGCAAACGCCAGGTGATTTTTTTCTCACCCAAACCTTTGGCGGCCAGCAAGTCGGCCACTTTGCTCACCGCCGCCTTGAAACTCAAGCCGTCGAGTTCGCCAGAGTTGACGCAGACGCCGTCTTTGGTGGCGTACCACTCTTGCCAAGCTGCGTCGCTGAAGCTTTGGCCTTTGAGCGCCACCACCTGCGTGATCGGCAACTGGTACTTGAGCGCAAACGCAAAGTCCCGCTCGTCATGCGCTGGCACGCCCATGACCGCGCCATCGCCATAGCTCATCAGCACATAGTTACCGACCCACACCGCCACTTGTGCGCCGGTGAGGGGGTGGGTGACATGCATGCCGGTGGGCATGCCCACCTTGTCTTTGACCGCCAACTCGGCTTCAGTGGTGCCGCCCTCTTTGCATTCTTCTAGGAAGGCTGCTAGCTTGGGGTTGCCAGCGGCCGCATGCAGCGCCAAGGGGTGTTCGGGGGCCACCGCGCAAAAGGTGACGCCCATGATGGTGTCGGCGCGGGTGGTGAACACGTACATGCGGCCGTCTTGGATCAATTTCCCATCGGCACCTTGGATGGTGTGGGGGAAGGCGAAGCGAACACCCTCGCTCTTGCCGATCCAGTTTTCCTGCATCAACCGCACCTTGTCGGGCCAGCCGTTCAAGGTGGCCTTGGGGTTGCCCACCTGCACATGGTCGAGCAACTCTTGCGCGTAGTCGGTGATCTTCAAGTAGTAACCAGGAATTTCGCGCTTTTCCACCACCGCACCCGTGCGCCAGCCTTTGCCGTCGATGACTTGTTCGTTGGCCAGCACGGTTTGGTCAACCGGGTCCCAGTTGACCACCTGGGTCTTGCGGTAGGCCACGCCTTTTTCAAGCATCTTCAAAAACAGCCACTGGTTCCATTTGTAATACGTCGCATCGCAGGTGGCGACTTCACGGCTCCAGTCGATGGCCAAACCCATCGCCTGCATCTGCTTTTTCATGTAAGCGATGTTCTCGTAGGTCCATTTGGCGGGTGGCACACCGTTTTTCAGTGCAGCGTTTTCAGCGGGCAAGCCAAACGCGTCCCAGCCCATGGGCATCAAGACGTTGTAGCCCTTCATGCGCAGATGACGCGTGAGCATGTCGTTGATGGTGTAGTTACGTACATGGCCCATGTGCAGCTTGCCGCTGGGGTAAGGCAGCATGGAGCAAGCGTAGTACTTGGGGCGGCTCGTGTCTTCGCTGACGCGGTAAACGTCGCCAGCGGTCCATTCGGCGCGGACAGCCGTTTCAACGTCTTTGGGAATATAGGTCTCTTGCATGGGGCTCAATAAATAGCCCCTGCATCCATCAGGGGCGCAGGGGCGGGGAAGATGCTTGGATTTTAGGCGCAGGGGCCTGAACGGCCAAAGCGACCTTGGTGAGGCCAGCTTTTTGCAACAAGCCCATCACCTCGGCCACGCGGCCATAGGGGACGCTTTGGTCCGCGCGAAGTTGTACTTCAACAGCCGCATCGGTGCTGGCTTGCATCGCCAACACCGCTGGCAAGGCCTCAAGCGCCACGGGTTTGTCGTCAATGAAAATCAAGCCTTGCGGGTCAAGACTCAGGCTCAGACTGTGACCGGGTGAGGGGGCAGAGGTGGCCTCAGTAGCGGGCAGGTCCAATCGCAAGGCGCCGCCCACCAGAGGCGCAGTGATGATGAAAATGACCAGCAACACCAACATGACATCCACCAAAGGCGTGACATTGATCTCGCTCATGGGCGACCTCACGGGGCCGGATTCAAATTCACCCATACGCATTGCGCGAGCCTACCGAGCTTTGGTGATGAAATAAGCGCGCAAGTCAAACGCCAAAGCGTCTAATGTTGCGTCCATTGCCGCCAAACGCTTGCCCAATAAGTTATAGGCCATGACGGCCGGTATGGCCACACCCAAGCCTGCAGCCGTCATCACCAAGGACTCACCCACAGGCTGGGTCACCTTGTCCAAGGTGTACTGGCCGGCTTGGGCCAAGCTGATCAAGGCGTGGTAGATACCCCAGACTGTGCCCAACAAACCGATACAGGGGGAGGTCGCTCCCATGGTGGCCAACATGTCTTGGCCAAATTGCAAGCGACGCCGTATGCTTTGCAAGGTTTGACGCAAGCCGCTACTGAGTCGATCTTCATGGGAGGCCTCGGCCGCTAGCAGGCCGTGCGCTGTGGCCTCCAAAGGGCTGCGCAACAAACCGACAAACAACTTTTGACTGTCCACAGCGCCCCACGTAGTCTGTAAATGCTGCCAATCTTGGGCTTGCGACCACGCAGCTTGACACAGCGACAAATCGCGGTTGGCGACAGACAACAGCCAGGTCTTGTAAATGATCAACACCCAACTCAGTACTGACATGGCACACAGAACCACTGCCACCAATTGGTTCAAAGCATCGGCCTGTGCAAGCCAGTGCAGCAAGCTCATACTTGAGCGTTCCTCAAACCCAGCACGTCAAACATATCAAACAAGCCACGCTGCTGGCCAGCCAAAAAACGGGCTGCCCGCAGACTGCCCTCGGCATAGGTGCTGCGGCTTGACGATTTATGGGTGATTTCAATGCGCTCGCCGGTACCGGCAAACAAAACTGTGTGGTCGCCCACGATGTCGCCACCACGGATAGTGGAAAAGCCAATGGCCTGATCGGGACGAGCGCCGGTGTGCCCTTGGCGATCGAACACCGCGCATTGCTTTAAGTCGCGCCCCAGCGCTTGGGCGATGACTTCGCCCATCTTGAGTGCAGTGCCCGAAGGCGCATCTACTTTGTGGCGGTGATGGGCTTCGATAATTTCAATGTCGTAATCGGTGGCCAAAGCCACAGCGGCCATCTCCAGCAACTTCAAAGTGACGTTCACGCCCACGCTCATATTGGGCGCCATGACGATGGCGATATCTTGGCTGGCAGCGCTTATGTCGGCCTTTTGTGCGTCGCTGAAACCCGTGGTGCCAATCACCATCTTTACCCCCAGTTCACGGCACACTTTGATATGCGCCATGGTGCCTTCAGGCCTTGTAAAGTCAATCAGTAATTGGGCGTTTTTCAAACCGACCTGAAGATCAGACTGAATCACCACGCCGCTGGCTTGCCCTAAAAAACCCGTCGCGTCATTGCCGATAAACACACTGTCAGCAACATCCAAAGCGCCCGCCAATTCACAATCAACTGCATCTGTCACAGCTTGCGCCAACATTTGGCCCATGCGACCGCTGGCACCCGCGATAGCAATACGATGGGGTTGAGCGAAGGACGTCGTCATAAAGGGTCAGGGTGTTTCAAGCGGTGGATAGGTTTTGTCTGCGGGCGGCCCAGCCGGTTTGGGCGTCGTGTTCACAGGAGCAGGAGAATTTTTTTGGAATTTCTCCAACTCTTTGCTGGTCGCTTCTAAACGCGGCACCACTTTGCGGCCTTCAGGTACCGCAATGCGTTCGGCAAATTCCGATTCGCTGGGCAAATCGTCACCTTCAAAGCGCTCATACAAATCGTCTTTGAAGTAAACCGACAACTGGCGTTGCTGTGGTTGTGTACCTTTTCGCACAATCGTGAAAGCGTAGTCCCAGCGATCTGAGTGAAAAACACTGGCGATCAAAGGGGTGCCCAAAATATCCTTGACTTGATTGCGACTCATGCCCGCACGTAAAGCTTGTACTTGCTCTTTGGAGACAAAGTTGCCCTGCACCACTTCCACCCGAAATGGCGTGATTTTGCGAATTGCGCGTGCCATTGGGTCGTCTATGGTGGAACAAGCCGACAACAGCAAGGAAACAGCTGTCACACACAAAGCCATAGTCTGGCGCGAAAGAGTCATGGTGGGCTAAGGGCAAGTTATGATGGAAACATTGTAACGATGGGTCTTTCGCCCGCCATTCACTTCGCAAAAGAAAGCACGAATGTCCTCCATAGACGGCTTAAAAAACACGGGCCTCAAAGCCACGGTGCCGCGTTTGAAAATTTTGGAGCTATTCCAAAAAAGCGGGCAACGGCACATGAGCGCCGAGGACGTTTACCGTTTGTCTTTAGATGAGCGTGCCGATATTGGTCTGGCCACCATCTACCGCGTGCTGATGCAGTTTGAGCAAGCCGGTATTTTGTCGCGCAGTCAATTTGAAGGCGGCAAATCTGTCTATGAACTCAACCAAGGCCAACACCATGACCACTTGGTGTGCCTTGATTGCGGCCGCGTTGAAGAGTTTTTCGACGCCAGCATTGAGCAACGTCAACACGATATTGCCCAAGCCAAGGGTTTCGAGATCGCCGACCATGCCCTAAGCTTGTATGCACACTGCAAGCGCTCACCTTGCCCTTACAAATCAGCTTGATTTTTTTGCTCGTCCAACATGGCCTGGCGATGGCGATGGACAAATTTATCGTAGGTATCAATGCCGCGTAACTGCAAAATCGTGTTGCGCACCGCCGCCTCGACCAATACCGCGATATTGCGACCAGCCACCACCTGAATCACCACTTTAAGAACGGGTATGCCCAGCACATCTTGCGTCAGCGGCTCATGGGGCAGCCTTTCGTAGTCGCGCTCTAAGGTTTCTTTGCGTACCAAATGCACAATCAATTTGAGGCGCATCTTTCGACGCACCGCGGTTTCACCAAATATGGCTTGAATGTCTAGCAAACCAATGCCGCGTACTTCCAACAAATTTTGCAGTAACTCCGGGCAACGCCCCTCAATCGTGGTTTGGTTGATGCGGTAAAGATCAACCGCATCATCGGCCACTAAGCCATGGCCACGCGAGATCAATTCCAAGCCCAGCTCGCTTTTGCCAAGCCCAGACTCGCCTGTGATGAGCACGCCCATGCCCAAAATGTCTAAAAACACGCCATGCAAAGTGGTTCGGTCGGCAAAATGCTTAGACAAATAAGCCCGCAGCAAATCAATGACAAAGGCCGAGGATTCGGTGGTGGCAAAAAGCGGGATCTGCGCTTCTTCGCACATTTTCAATAGCGGCGGCGGCGGCGTTTGCCCATCAGCCACCACCAGCACGGGGGGTTCAAGCGTCACGATGCGCCCAATGCGGCGCTCGGTATCGACCAAGGGACTGTTGTTGAGGTAGCGAATTTCACGCTCGCCCAGCACCTGCAAACGGTAGGGGTGTATGTAATTCAAGTAGCCCACCAAGTCGGCACCCGAACGTGCCATGCGGACGGCGACTTCGTCAAAATGCCTCTCGGAGGCACCCTGCCCTGCTATCCATTGCCATTCAAGCTTTTGTCGGAAGTCTTCAAACAAGACATCTGCGCTGACAGCGGTGGGTTTCAAGGCTTGGCGTCAGACCGTGAGCGTAGATTGCCAAGCGACGATGAGTTGATGCAAGTCTTGGGCATCGCTGGATTTTTTCAGCCGCTCGCGCAAAGCGGTGTCACTGAGCATCTCGGCAATTTCGGAAAGAATTTCCAAGTGCTTTTGGGTGGAGGCTTCTGGTACCAGCAAAAAGAACAACAAACACACAGGCTGCTCGTCAGGGGCATCGAACCCTATGGGTTGGCTCAAACGGAAAACCGCTGCGAGTGGCGACTTCATGCCCTTGATGCGTCCATGAGGGATGGCTACACCGTGGCCCAAGCCCGTTGAGCCCAAGCGCTCGCGGGCAAACAAGCTGTCTGCCACCAAAGCGCGGTTGAGCCCATGCAAGTTTTCAAACAACAAACCGGCTTCTTCAAAAGCACGCTTTTTGCTGGTGACGTCTACCTGCACAAGGGCTTGTGCAGAAGGCAAGATGGCAGAGAGTCTGTTCATATTGGGGAGCTGATTATGCACCGCTTGGCCATGTCAAGCTAGGGTAAATATTTAATTATTTGGTTTTAATAAAGTGGTATTTTGCATGAAAAAGCCACCTGTGAGACAGGTGGCTTGGCGGCAGACAGTGCCGGTTAACTTATGCGATCTCTGCTCGTTTAGGGCTGGTGTGGCTATGGTCTTGCAAGCGGTCCTTGTGGCGGACGACCTGGCGGTCTAGTTTGTCCACCAAGTCATCGACTGCTGCGTACAAGTCCTCACTGGAGGACTCGGCAAACAAATCGTTACCCTTGACGTGGATATTGCATTCGGCTCGCTGCCGGCGCTCTTTCTCTTTTTGCTTTTCGATGCTGAGAATCACGCGTACATCGACCACTTGATCGAAATGACGGTTGATGCGGTCGAGTTTTTGGGTGACATAGCCGCGCAGGGCTGGGGTGACTTCAAGATGATGACCGCTGATCGTTAAATTCATACGACTCCTCCAGAAAAATACCTGACTGTTTCATCTAGCAACATGCCAGACAGAAGGCAGGCATCTCCACTATGCGCTGAGTTTCGAAAAAAAGCAATTCCTCCACAACACGCCCATGGTTTCCCGGTGCCGAGAGGCAAGAAATACGAATTTAAGCTGAAGAAGTCTCAGGTGCGGTGTGCATTTCCACACGCCGAGAAAGCCATAACGCTAGCAAGGTTGAGGCCATGCCCACCAAGGCGCAAAGCCAAAAGTGGGTGACGTGACCGTTGGCATCGCGCTGAATAAGCACCCCGCCAAGCCATGACGCCAGCCCAATGGAAACAGACTGAAAAGCTCCGTTCAGGGACATGAATGTGCCCCGCCATTGGGGTTGAGCTGCCGAGGTCAGCATGGCCATGCCGGGGATCATCCGCGCATTCATGCAAAAAAAGAAACCTGCAAAAACCATCAGAACCAAAGGCAGGGGGGCCGGTTGCATCAAGGTGGTGATGGTCATCGGCACAATAGCCAACAGCAGCATTCGTTGAAACATTTTTCGCTTGCCCACTCGGTCGCTCAGGCGGCCTATCCACCGCGCGGTCAGCAACGTCACGGTGCCACCACACAAATATATATAGGGGATTTCGTCCATTGTGAGCACCTGATTGGCCTGGGTGTAAATGGTGATGTACGGGATGATGGTGAAGCCCGCAAACATCATCGCAGCAGACATCCACAAGGCCCTACGGTGATTGGGGTCCGCCCATACTTGCTGCATCGCAAAAGTGAATTGTTGTCCTTGCGCTTTGGCAACATGGGCATCCAGTTGAGGCAAACACATGAACGCTATCACACCCACGATGGCGCACATCAAGGCAATCGCAAAAAAAGGACTGTGCCAACCACCCATATTGGCCAAGAACAAGCCACTCGGTACGCCCACCACGGTTGCCATGGCAAACGATGTCATCACAAACCCGGTTGCCCGTCCACGCCGCTCAAAAGGAATCACGTCCCCAATCACTGTTTGTGTCATGGCGGACAAGATGCCGCCAAAAGTGCCTGCCGCCACACGTGCTGCCATTAACAAGCCATAGCTGGGTGCCAAGGCGCAGGCAAGCGTAGTCAAAGCAAACAGCACATACAGCACCAACAGCAAGCGTTTGCGCTCGAACCGATCGACAAAAGAGGCCGCCAACAACCCGGATGCCCCAGCGGCAAAGGTGTAAGCCGACACCAAAAAACCAAATTGGGCGTCGTTGATAGCGAACAGGTCTCTGAGCTGCGGACCCAAAGGCATGATGATCATGAAGTCCAGCACATGGGTGAACTGGATGCCGGCCAACGTCATCAATAACCAAAATTCACGGCGCGGCGTCAAAACTGTTTGCATAGAAGGTGTGGTGGCAAACCCGACACTCTAACAGTGCAATCGACTCTGTTCATATGACGGTGCCATAATTCCAGCTTCAATAGTTTTGGAGCACCCTCCTTGGAAACCTACCCTAGTTGGTAGCTTTCGGTTCACTGGCAGCAGGCCGGGCCGAATCGAAAGCGTAACTCATACTTTTATTCGCCCATTCACGCACTGAGAATTGCCATGCTCAATATTTTTTCGCTGGCCAATGGCCGCTTGTTTCAAGAAGAGATTTCTTCTCAAGAAGAGCTCTCTCAATTTCGTCCTATTTGGGTTGATTTGGAGTCTCCCACCCTAGAAGAAAAGCGCTGGATCAGCCAGCACTTTGGCGTAAATATTCCAGAAGACGCGATGGACGAGGACATTGAAGAGTCAGCGCGTTTTTACGAAGAAGACAACGGCGAACTGCATATCCGTTCAGACTTTTTGATCGCCGATATCGAAGAACCCCGCGCCGTGCGGGTGGCGTTTATCTTGAACCGGCATAACGATACGCACAACAGTCACGGCATATTGTTCTCCATCCATGATGAAGACCTGCCTGTTTTTCGTTTGTTGCGCTTGCGAGCACGTCGCGCCCCTGGCTTGATTGAGGACGCCAAAGACGTGTTGCTAGAACTCTTCTCTGTAGACGCCGAATACTCTGCCGACACCTTGGAAGGCATTTACGACGAACTGGAAAAAGTCAGCAAAATGGTTTTGTCGGGGGATGTGACTGACGCCATGGCTGGTGAAGTGCTAGGCGATATTGCGCGGCAAGAAGATTTGAATGGCCGTATTCGCCGTAACATGATGGACACCCGCCGCGCTTTGAGTTTTGCCATGCGCCTACGCATGTTGAACGCAGAGCAATTTGACGATGCACGTCAAATTTTGCGTGACATCGATTCACTGGACAGCCACACCGCCTTTTTGTTCGACAAGATCAACTTCTTGATGGATGCGACGGTGGGTTTCATCAATATCAACCAAAACAAGATCATCAAAATTTTCTCGGTAGCCAGTGTGGCCTTGCTGCCACCTACCTTGATCGCTAGCGTCTACGGCATGAACTTTCAATTCATGCCAGAGTTGCAATGGTCGTTTGGCTATGGCTATGCTGTCTTGCTGATGGTGGCCAGTGCCGTGGTACCTATGTGGTACTTCCGCAAGCGCGGTTGGTTGAAGTAAACGCCCATCAGCGGCAGGCCATCCACGCGCCAATCAAGGCGGATGTGTAGCGACTCGCCACCTCCTGGATAAATCGGCTGAAGTCGATGGTGGCGGCGTCATCTGCACGGTCCGAAATGGTACGCACCGCTGCAAATGGAACCTCATAGTCATGACACACCTGTGCCACAGCAGCGCCTTCCATTTCCACCGCCAACGCCAAAGGCAAGCGCTGTTGTAGCGCTTGGCTTTCTGAAGAAGTCGACACAAAGCGGTCGCCACTGAGAACCAAGCCCGAATGGACTTTGGGCGACTGCACATGCAAGTCTTTCAGTGTTTTGTTATCTATCCACTGCGCAGGGTTCTTCAAAATATCTTGTGCAACCGCTCTGAGACTTTGGGTCAAAGCAATATCGGTAGGGAAGTGCGCTCGCCCGTACAAAGGCACCTCTAAGGGGGCAAACAAAGGAGACGCGTCCATGTCGTGCTGAATGAACTCGGATGCCACCACCATATCGCCCACATTCACGCCGGCTGCAAGACCGCCAGCCACCCCAGTGAATACGATGGCACTGACGTCAAACCGCTCAACCAAAGCCGTGGCCGTGGTGGCTGCAGCCACTTTGCCAATGCGCGACAAAACCAAGACCACAGGCTGGCCATGCAAAGTGCCTGTGTTGAATTGCCTAGACCCGTTATGGATGGTGCGAGCGCCCTGTAGGGCGCTTGCAAGACCCAACATCTCCTCTTGCATGGCCGCCATGATGGCAATCGGTCTCATGGCGGTTGTCTGTGCAAAACGATGGGCTTATTCGACAGCCTTGACCATGTCTTCCACCACCTTCTTGGCGTCGCCAAATACCATCATGGTTTTGTCCATGTAGAAGAGTTCGTTGTCCAAACCGGCATAACCCGCCGCCATGGAGCGCTTGTTGACGATGATGGTTTTGGCTTTGTAGGCCTCCAAAATCGGCATGCCGTAAATGGGCGAGCCTTTGATCATGGCGGCCGGGTTGACCACGTCGTTGGCGCCCAAGATGATGGCAACGTCCACCTGGCCGAACTCGCCGTTGATGTCTTCCATCTCAAACACCTGGTCGTAAGGCACCTCGGCTTCGGCCAACAACACGTTCATGTGGCCGGGCATGCGCCCCGCCACCGGGTGGATGGCATATTTCACCGTGATGCCTTTGTGGGTGAGCTTTTCAGCCAACTCTTTCACCGCATGCTGGGCACGGGCGACGGCCAAGCCGTAGCCGGGCACGATGACCACGGTCTCGGCGTTACCCAAAATAAACGCCGCGTCATCCGCGCTGCCGCTTTTCACTGGGCGCTGCTCGGTGCTGCCAGCCGCAGCGGTGCCCGCTTCGCCGCCAAAGCCACCCAAGATGACGTTGAAGAACGAGCGGTTCATGGCCTT
>CAMCWS010000061.1 GCA_945882755.1 Bordetella parapertussis
CGCGGCCAAGTGCTGTGCAAGCCCGGCTCCATCAAGCCCCACACGCACTTCACGGCTGAGATTTATGTGTTGAGCAAGGATGAGGGCGGACGCCATACACCTTTCTTCAACAACTACCGTCCCCAGTTTTACTTCCGCACCACGGACGTGACCGGTGCGATCGAGTTGCCTGAAGGCAAAGAGATGGTGATGCCTGGTGACAACGTGTCGATCACGGTGAAGTTGATCCACCCGATTGCGATGGAAGAAGGCTTGCGCTTTGCTATCCGCGAGGGCGGCAAAACCGTCGGCGCTGGCGTTGTTGCCAAGATCATTGCTTAAGGAAAACACATGTCAACCAAGCAAAAAATCCGCATCCGCCTCAAGGCCTTCGACTACAAATTGATCGACCAATCTGCTGCTGAAATTGTTGATACAGCCAAACGTACCGGTGCGATTGTCAAGGGCCCAGTGCCTTTGCCTACCCGCATGAAACGCTTTGACATCTTGCGTTCACCGCACGTCAACAAGTCCAGCCGCGACCAATTGGAAATCCGAACTCACCAGCGCTTGATGGATATCGTCGACCCGACCGATAAAACCGTCGATGCATTGATGAAGTTGGACTTGCCTGCTGGCGTGGATGTTGAAATCAAGCTGCAGTAAGTAATGACAAAGTCATCGTCTTGGGCGGTGACTTGGTTCGAGTTGTAAAGAAAAACTGGCAATGCGCCAGTTTTGCGCTACAATCTCAAGCTCTGCGTAATTTGCGCAGAGAAATTATCAACCTTCTCTCATATACCAAACGCTGTTGCCAATTGAAGTGACGGCGGTGAGAGTTTTGGAGAACAACATGAGTCAAAGCAACCGTTTGGGGTTGCTGGGCCGCAAGGTGGGCATGATGCGTCTGTTCACTGATGATGGGGACGCAGTGCCTGTCACAGTGGTAGATGTTTCTAACAACCGCGTGACCCAGGTCAAAACCCAAGAAAACGACGGCTATGTAGCCTTACAGGTCACATTCGGCGCGCGCAAAGCTTCGCGTGTCACCAAGCCGCAAGCAGGACATTTGGCCAAGGCCGGTGTTGAAGCGGGCGAAGTCACCCAAGAATTCCACGTTACCCCTGAAACCGCTGCGCAATACCCAGCTGGTTCTACTGTGCCTGTGACGGCTATCTTCAATGTCGGCGAGAAAGTCGACGTGCAAGGTACTTCCATTGGTAAGGGTTTCGCTGGCACCATCAAGCGTCACAATTTCCGTTCGCAGCGTGCCTCTCACGGTAACAGCCGTTCGCACAATGTGCCCGGTTCTATCTCCATGGCGCAAGACCCTGGCCGTGTTTTTCCCGGCAAGCGTATGTCTGGCCACATGGGAGACGAGACCATCACCACACAAAACCTGTCTGTCATTCGCATCGACGAAGGCCGTCAACTGATCCTTATCAAGGGTGCGGTTCCCGGCTCTAAAGGTGGTTTTGTCACGGTTCGCCATGCTATCAAGGCCGCACCTCAAGGAGTCAAATGATGCAAATCGAACTCCTGAATGACCAAGGACAGGCTGCTTCCAAATTCGATGCGCCTGAAACCCTGTTTGGTCGCGATTACAACGAAGACTTGATCCATCAAATCGTGGTGGCTTACCAAGCCAATGCGCGTCAAGGCACGCGTGCCCAAAAAGACCGCGAACAAGTCAAGCACTCGACCAAAAAACCTTTTAAACAAAAAGGCACTGGTCGTGCTCGCGCTGGTATGACTTCTTCTCCCATTTGGCGTGGAGGCGGTCGCGCTTTCCCCAACAGCCCTGAAGAAAATTTCACCCAAAAAATCAACAAGAAGATGTATCGCGCTGGTATGGCGTCTATCTTCTCTCAGTTGGTGCGTGAAGGTCGTCTGGCTGTGGTCGATTCCATCAAAATCGAAGCCCCCAAGACCAAATTATTGGCGGCCAAGCTCAAAGCGATGAACCTCCAGTCTGTTCTGGTGATCTCTGAGGAGGTGGACGACAACTTGTACTTTGCGTCGCGCAATTTGGCCAATGTGTTGGTTGTTGAGCCCCGTTATGCCGATCCTGTTTCCTTGGTCCACTACAAGAAAGTGCTGGTCACCAAAGGCGCGATCGACAAGCTCAAGGAGATGTTCGCATGAGCACCACTAAATATGATGAGGGACGTTTGATGGCCGTGTTGTTGGCACCCATCGTCTCCGAAAAAGCCACCATGGTGGCTGAAAAATCTAACGCGGTGACCTTCAAAGTCTTGCAAAACGCCACCAAGCCCGAAATCAAAGCGGCGGTCGAGTTGATGTTCAAGGTTGAAGTCAAGGGCGTGTCTGTGGTCAATACCAAAGGCAAGACCAAGCGTTTTGGCCGCTCCATTGGTCGCCGCGATAACGTTCGCAAAGCCTATGTGACGCTCAAAGCCGGTCAAGAACTCAACTTGTCAGGAGAGGTGGCTTAACCATGGCAGTCATCAAAATGAAACCCACTTCACCTGGCCAACGTGCCGTGGTGAAAGTCACACGTGACCATTTGTTCAAAGGTGCAGCTTATGCGCCTTTGCTCGAACCGCAATTCCAAAAAGCAGGTCGCAATAACAATGGCCACATTACCACCCGTCATAAGGGCGGTGGTCATAAGCACCATTACCGTGTGGTCGATTTCCGTCGCTCCAAAGATGGCATTCCTGCCAAGGTTGAGCGGATTGAATACGACCCCAACCGTACAGCGCACATTGCTTTGGTGTGCTACGCCGATGGCGAGCGTGCTTACATCATTGCCCCACGCGGCTTGGAAGTAGGCGCCACTATTCAAAGTGGTTCTGAGGCTCCTATCCGTGCAGGTAACACTTTGCCTATTCGCAATATTCCTGTTGGTTCGACTATCCACTGCATCGAATTGCGTCCCGGTAAGGGGGCTCAAATTGCCCGCTCTGCTGGTACATCGGCTACCTTGTTGGCGCGTGAAGGTACTTACGCTCAGGTGCGTATGCGCTCTGGTGAAGTCCGCAAAATTCACATTGAGTGCCGTGCAACCATTGGTGAAGTTGCCAACGAAGAACACAGCTTGCGTCAATTGGGAAAAGCCGGTGTCAAGCGTTGGATGGGTATTCGCCCAACCGTTCGCGGTGTTGCCATGAACCCAATCGATCACCCACACGGTGGCGGTGAAGGTCGTACCGGCGAAGGCCGCGCAGCAGTTGACCCATGGGGCAACTTGACCAAAGGCTACCGCACCCGTAACAACAAGCGCACGCAAGTCATGATCGTCTCGCGTCGCAAGAAATAAGGGTTAAACCATGACACGCTCACTCAAAAAAGGCCCTTTTGTCGATCACCACTTGTTGGTCAAGGCTGAAAAAGCCGTTGCCACCAAAGACAAAAAGCCAATCAAAACATGGTCACGCCGCTCTATGGTTTTGCCCGATTTCATCGGCTTGACCATCGCGGTTCACAACGGCAAGCAACATGTGCCGGTCTACATCACCGATCAGATGGTGGGTCACAAGTTGGGCGAATTTGCCTTGACGCGTACCTTCAAAGGCCATCCGGCGGACAAAAAAGTCCAGAAGAAGTAAGGAGCAGCTATGGAAACACGTGCAGTCTTGCGAGGTGTGCGCCTATCGGTCGACAAAGGCCGTTTGGTTGCAGATTTAATTCGCGGCAAAAAAGTGGACCAGGCCCTCAACATCCTGACCTTCACACAGAAAAAAGCAGCGGGCATTGTTAAAAAAGTGCTCGAGTCGGCTATTGCCAACGCAGAACACAACGATGGTGCCGACATTGATGATTTGCGTGTCAAAACCATTTACGTGGAACAAGGCGCAACCCTCAAGCGTTTCACAGCACGCGCCAAAGGCCGCGGCAACAGCATCAGCAAGCCCACATGCCATGTGTATGTGACGGTCGGCAACTGAAAGGTCTAGAAAAATATGGGACAAAAAATACACCCCACCGGTTTTCGCCTGTCGGTGAGCCGCAACTGGGCCAGCCGCTGGTACGCAAGCAACAAAGACTTCGCTGGCATGCTGGCCGAGGACATCAAGGTACGTGAATACCTCAAAATCAAACTCAAGAGCGCTGCTGTCTCGCGCATCTTGATTGAGCGCCCTGCCAAAAATGCCCGTATCACCATTTTTTCCGCACGTCCTGGCGTGGTTATCGGCAAAAAAGGTGAAGACATTGAAAACCTCAAGAAAGAATTGGCTGCGCGTTTGGGCGTGCCTGTTGCGGTCAACATCGAAGAGGTGCGCAAGCCCGAAATTGATGCACAGTTGATTGCTGACAGCATTACCCAGCAGTTGGAAAAGCGCATCATGTTCCGCCGTGCAATGAAGCGCGCCATGCAAAACGCCATGCGTTTGGGTGCCCAAGGCATCAAGATCATGTCTGCTGGTCGTTTGAACGGTATCGAGATCGCTCGTACCGAGTGGTACCGCGAAGGCCGCGTGCCACTTCATACTTTGCGTGCCGACATCGACTACGCAACATCTGAAGCCAAAACAACCTACGGCATTATCGGTGTGAAAGTTTGGGTCTACAAGGGTGACACCTTGGGCCGTAACGATGCACCTGCTGCACAAGAACCACGCACAGAAGACGAGCGCCGCCCACGCGGTCCTCGCCGTGACGCTCGCCCCGCTGGCGGCGACCGTCCACCCGCTCGCAGTGGCGCTCGTCGCCCTGCAGGCTCCAATGCCGCACCGGCGGATGGCAGCGATAAACCCGCTGAAGCCTCCGATGCTCCCAAAACCACCGTCAAGCGCGTCCGCAAGGTAGCCGCGCCCGCATCCACTGGCACGGCTGCGGACGGCAAAGGAGAATAAGCATGCTGCAACCAGCGCGCCGTAAATACCGCAAGGAACAAAAAGGTCGCAACACCGGCATTGCCACCCGTGGCAACACCGTGGCGTTTGGTGACTTTGGCTTGAAATCAACCGACCGTGGTCGCTTGACAGCTCGCCAAATCGAATCCGCTCGCCGTGCGATTTCCCGTCACGTCAAACGTGGTGGACGTATTTGGATTCGCATCTTCCCCGACAAACCTATTTCCCAAAAGCCTGCAGAGGTTCGCATGGGTAACGGTAAAGGCAACCCCGAGTATTACGTGGCTGAAATTCAGCCCGGTAAGGTGTTGTATGAAATCGTGGGCGTGCCCGAAGAACTCGCGCGTGAAGCATTCCGTTTGGCTGCTGCCAAACTGCCTTTGCGTACCACCTTTGTTTCGCGCCTGATTGGCCAGTGATTCAGGAGACAACATGAAAACATCTGAATTACGCCAAAAAGACGCTGCTGGCTTGCAAACCGAAATCAAGGAATTGCAAAAAGCGCATTTCAATATGCGCATGCAAAAAGCCACGCAACAACTCAACAATACAGCGCAAATGAAGGTCACCCGTCGCAGCATTGCACGGGCCAAAACCATTCTGGCCGAACAACAGGCGAAGGAGTGACACCATGACAGAAGCCAAAAAATCACTCAAACGCACACTGATCGGTAAAGTCGTCAGCGCCAAACGTGCCAAGACAGTCACTGTGTTGGTCGAGCGTCGTGTTAAACATGCGCTCTACGGCAAGATTGTGGGTAAATCAAGCAAATACCATGCGCATGACGAAACTGGTCAATACCACTTAGGTGACGTGATCGAAATTACCGAAAGCCGCCCCATCTCTAAAACCAAAAACTGGGTAGCCACCCGTTTGGTCGAAAAAGCACCAGCGGTATAAGCCATATCGGATTGCATACAACACAATCTTCATCAAAATGGCCCACAATCGTGGGTCATTTTTCATTTCAAGGAGAACAACATGATCAAAGTCGGCGACACACTTCCCCACACCACCCTGATGGAATATTCCGAAGTAGAAGGCAACGGCTGCAGCATTGGCCCCAACCCTGTGGAAGTGGGCAAAGCTGCTGCGGGCAAGACCATTGCTTTGTTTGCCTTGCCAGGGGCCTTCACGCCCACCTGCTCAGCCAAACATGTGCCTGGTTACATGGAGAAGCACGCAGAACTCACCGCTGCAGGCGTGGATGAAATTTGGTGTATCAGTGTCAATGATGCTTTTGTCATGGGCGCATGGGGTCGCGAGTTGCATGCTGCAGGCAAGGTTCGCATGCTGGGAGATGGCGACGCCGAATTCACCAAAGCCACTGGTTTAACTTTGGACCTGACAGGAAAAGGTTTAGGACTTCGCTCTAACCGCTACTCCATGTTGGTGAAAGACGGAAAAGTCGTCACACTCAATATTGAAGGACCTGGCAAGTTTGAGGTCAGCGACGCAGACACTATGCTGTCGCAAACTCGGCACTAAGAGTTAAGGAAAAGGCTGGGTTAAATTGCAGTTGCTTGGCGCAAAGCCTCGCACTGAGAAGGCTCAAAACCCAGCCATTCTTTCAAAACCTCGTCAGTGTGTTGCCCCAATGAAGGGGGCGGCAAATCGCGCCTGACGGGAGTTTGGCTCAGCTTCATAGGGCTGGCGACCAAATCAAGGGGCACACCCAATCCATGCTGCCAGTGGTCAACCATTTGGCGAGCTTGAATATGCGGGTCGGCAAACACTTCGGCCAAGTTGTTGATGGGGCCGCAAGGCACTTTGGCAGCTTCAAGGGCTTCAAGCCATAAATATTTTCCACGCTTGATCAAAACATCTGCAATCATGGGAACCAACACATTGCGGTGTCTTACCCTGTCTTGGTTACGCACAAAGCGCGGATCTTGCGACCAATCAGCACGGCCAATGACCTCACAGAGCTTGGCGAATTGGCCATCATTGCCCACCGCCACAATCACAAAATCTCGCTCCCCCGACGCTTTGGGCGCTGTTTCAAACACTTGGTAAGGCACGATATTCAAATGGGCATTCCCCATGCGTTGCGGAGGCGCAGAAGTAGCGCCATTAACCAAAAAATTAGCCCCCAAATTGGCCAGCATGGCCACTTGCGTGTCCAAAAGCGCCATGTCAATGTGTTGGCCTGTGCCTGTTCTTTCGGCATGGCGAATAGCCGCCAGGATGGCGACAGTGGCATACATGCCGGTGAACAAATCCGCCACTGCAACCCCCACCTTTTGTGGGCCACCACCTGCATCGTCTCGCTCGCCGGTGACACTCATTAAGCCCCCCATGGCTTGGACGGCAAAGTCATACCCTGCACGCTCTCTGTAAGGACCAGTTTGGCCAAAGCCCGTGATGCTGCAGTAGACCAGCTTGGGGTTGATGGCCTTGAGGGTGGCGTAGTCCAAGCCATAGCGGGACATATCGCCAACTTTGTAATTTTCAACAAACACATGACTGTGCAATGCCAGCGAGCGAATCAAGCCTTGACCCTGAGGCGAGGCAATATCGCAAGTCATGGACCGTTTATTTCGATTGGCACCGAGGTAGTAAGCAGATTCAGCGGAATCGCGCCCTTGGGTATCGTGCAAAAAAGGCGGCCCCCAGCCTCGGGTGTCATCCCCGGTCAGAGGGCGTTCTACCTTGACCACATCAGCACCCAAATCAGCCAATATTTGGGTCGACCAAGGACCGGCCAAGACCCGAGACAAATCCAATACGCGTATGCCGTCTAAAGAGTTCATGCACAGATTATTGCAAAGCAATGTGCGCGGGTGATAATCCAATGGCAATTACAAATAAACATGAGCACACGCATTCTTCTCATTGCACATGCACCATTGGCCACTGCCCTGAAGGCGTGTGCCTTGCACGTCTTCCCAGATTGCGCACAAGCCGTCATCGCAATAGACGTGCAAGCCGACGCATCGCCTGAAGAGACTTTACTGACCGCACAAAAGCTAATTAGCGAGCCTATTGACCAAAACACCTTGGTATTGACAGACATCTTTGGTGCCACGCCTGCCAATGTGGCCAAGCGATTGGTCGATGGTGTTCAGTCACGCTTGATTGCTGGTGTGAATTTACCCATGTTGTTGCGAACTGTCTGCTATCGCCATGAGCCCCTTGACGTCTTGACCCAGCGTGCATTGTCTGGAGGCACCCAAGGCGTGATGCAAGTGGCTTGTGAAAAAGAAGTCCCTCTTTCCTCTTAAGTGAAATATGCTGAAACAAACCACAAGAGTCATTAACAAATTAGGCCTTCATGCCAGGGCTTCGGCCAAACTCACCAAAATCGCTGGTGCATTTCCATGCCAAGTATGGATCAGCAAAGGCGAGCGACGCGTCAATGCGAAAAGCATCATGGGCGTCATGATGCTGGCCGCTGGCATTGGCAGCGAAATTGAAATTGAAACCGACGGTGATCAAGAAGCGCAGGCCATGGACGCTTTGCTGGCTTTGTTAGCAGACAAGTTCGGCGAAGGCGAGTAAAGCCATGACCTTTTCCATTCACGGTTTGGCAGTTGCGCGTGGCATTGCCATAGGGCGCGCCGTGCTGGTGGCCTCAAGCCGTGTGGATGTGGCGCATTACTTCATCGAGCCCCAGCAAATTGAACAAGAGTTAGAGCGCATCAACCAGTCCCGCCATGCTGTGATGCTGGAAGTTCAGCGCATACAAAAAACCGTGCCCAAGGATGCGCCGCCCGAGCTTTCAGCGCTGCTGGAGGTGCATTTGATGCTCTTGCAAGACGAAATGCTGGCCGACGGCGTCAAGCATTGGGTAACCGAGCGTTTGTACAACGCTGAGTGGGCCTTAACCTCACAGCTGGAAGTTGTCTCGCGTCAGTTCGATGACATGGAAGATGCTTATTTGCGCGAACGCAAAGGCGATCTAGAGCAAGTGGTGGAGCGTTTGCTGCGCCATATGAAGGGCTTGCCCACCAGTTTGCCGCAACCCGCACAGCGCAAACCTGGCACATGGCAGCAAGATCAATTGTTAGACGACAGCCATGATGTGCCTTTGGTGTTGATCGCCCACGATTTGTCGCCAGCAGACATGCTGCAATTCAAGCAAAGCGTGTTTGCAGGTTTTGTCACTGATGTTGGTGGCAAGACCTCGCATACCGCCATCGTTGCAAGAAGTTTGGACATACCTGCAGTGGTGGGTGCACGAAATGCCAGCCATTTGGTGCACCAAGACGACTGGGTCATCATCGATGGCGACGCTGGCGTGATCATCGTCAGTCCTTCCCCCATCATCTTGGCCGAATACGCTTTCAAGCAACGTCAGGCTCAGCTTGAACGTGAACGCCTCACACGCTTACGACACACGCCATCGGTCACCTTGGACGGTCAAAAAATTCAGTTATTGGCCAATATCGAATTACCTGAAGACGCGGCGGTGGCTCTGTCTGTGGGCGCGGTCGGCGTGGGTTTGTTTCGCAGTGAATTCTTATTCATGGGCCGCGAGGGCCAGTTACCAGACGAAGAAGAACAATACCAAGCCTATAAGCGAGCTGTCGAGGGCATGAAGGGTTTGCCTGTCACCATCCGCACGGTCGACGTGGGTGCAGACAAACCTTTAGACCGAACCACCAAAGACGAGGCTCACCTGAACCCCGCCTTGGGCTTGCGCGCTATCCGTTGGAGCTTGGCGGACCCAAGCATGTTCTTGAGCCAATTACGCGCAATCTTGCGTTCAGCTTTGCATGGCCCAGTGAATTTGCTGATCCCTATGTTGGCGCATACCCGCGAAATCCATCAGACATTTGTCTTGCTGGCCCAAGCGCGGGAACAGCTTGACAAAAAGGGCGTGGCATACGGCCCCGTCAAAGTTGGCGCAATGATCGAGGTGCCAGCAGCAGCACTTAATTTGCTGGTGTTTTTAAAGTACTTTGATTATTTATCGGTAGGTACCAACGACCTCATCCAATACACCTTGGCGATTGACCGCGCTGATGAGCAAGTGGCGCATTTGTATGACCCTTTGCATCCCGCTATCTTGCAATTGGTGGCCAACACCATTGCGCAAGGCGTGGCAGCAGGCAAAGACATCAGCTTGTGTGGCGAAATGGCGGGTGACCCCACCCTCACACGTTTGTTGCTGGGCCTTGGGTTGCGCCAGTTTTCTATGCACCCCACTCAGATTTTGCGCGTTAAACAAGAAGTCTTACGAGCTGACGCTGGGCGTTTAAGCGCTTGGGCCAAGCGCGTTATGGCGGCCGAAGACCCTGCAGCCGAAATACTGATCCCTTAAATCAATCCCAAGACACTGTCATCGGTATACACCGTATCGAGTGGGAAACGTTGTCCACGCGCATGGTCTTGGGCGCAGCGCAGCAGTAAGCGGCTGCGATGGCGACTTTGGGTGGCTTGCATTTCCTCAATGCTCATCCACAGGGTTCGCACAATCCCATCGTCAAGCGCTCTGTTGGCTTCATGCACACCTAATTCACCTGTGAAAGCAAAACGAAGGTAAGTGATATCTTGGGCGGGTGTATCCGTCGTGGCTTGCTTTAAAAAACGTGACAGGTAAACGCCGACCAGGGCGGTTGGGGTGAAATGGAAGGCGGTCTCTTCCAGTACCTCACGCACACAGGCTTGAAGAGGGGATTCGCCAGGGTCAAGGTGTCCGGCGGGGTTGTTGAACATCAAACCATTGGGGGTGTGCTCTTCAACCAGCAAATACTTGCCGTCTTTTTCAATGATGCCAGCAACGGTGACGCTGGGCTTCCATCTGTCCATCATGGTGCAAAATCACCCCTTTGTCAGGGCGCCTTGTGAATCTGCGATGATTCTCGCCCATTGAGTGGAGGAGATAACCATGCGGATTGGCGTGCCTGCCGAAACCACGGCGGGCGAAACCCGTGTTGCCGTGACACCAGAGACGGCTAAAAAAATCATTGCCCAAGGGCATCAAATGCTTGTTCAGTCAGGTGCTGGCGTAGCCGCCAGTGTGACCGATGCCGCCTTTGAGGCCGTCGGTGCGCAAATCACCGACGCTGCTGGCGCTTTAGGGGCCGAACTGGTATTGAAAGTGCGATCACCTTCTGCCTCAGAGTTGGGCCACATGAAACCTGGCTCTGCTTTGGTGGGCATGCTCAACCCGTTTGATGCTGAAGGCTTGCAACGCCTAGCCACTGCGGGTTTGACCAGCTTTGCGCTGGAAGCCGCACCGCGCACCACCCGTGCGCAAAGCATGGACGTGCTGTCCTCGCAAGCCAATATCGCCGGCTACAAGGCTGTGATGATGGCGGCCGACAAATACCAACGCTTCTTTCCCATGCTGATGACGGCAGCCGGTACGGTCAAGGCCGCTCGCGTGGTTATTTTGGGCGTGGGCGTGGCCGGCTTGCAAGCGATTGCCACCGCCAAACGTTTGGGCGCGGTGATTGAAGCCTCAGACGTGCGCCCCAGCGTGAAAGAGCAGGTCGAGTCACTCGGTGCCAAATTCATTGACGTGCCATACGAAACCGCCGAAGAAAAAGAAGCCGCTGAAGGTGTGGGCGGCTATGCCCGTCCCATGCCGCAAAGCTGGCTGGACCGCCAAAAAGCCGAGGTGGCCAAACGTGTCGCCATGGCCGATGTGGTCATCTCTACCGCCTTGATCCCTGGCCGCGCGGCACCGGTGTTGATCACCGAAGAGATGGTCAAGAGCATGAAGCCCGGCTCGGTCATCGTCGATTTGGCCGCTGGCAAAGGCGCCAACGGCGTGGGCGGCAACTGCCCGCTGACCGAGACTGACCAAACCGTGGTCAAGCACGGCGTGACCTTGGTGGGCGACACCAATTTGCCAGCCTTGGTCGCTGCTGACGCCTCGGCGCTGTATGCACGCAATGTGCTGGACTTTTTGAAATTGGTGTTGCCCAAAGACAAGGGTTTCACTGTTGACATGGAAGACGACATCGTGGCCGCGTGTTTGATGACACAAGGCGGCGAGGTCAAAAGGAAATAAGCATGGACCACACCGTCACCAACCTCATTATTTTTGTGCTGGCCATTTACGTGGGTTACCACGTGGTCTGGAACGTCACCCCCGCTTTGCACACGCCGCTGATGGCGGTGACCAATGCGGTCTCGGCCATCATCATCGTGGGCGCCATGTTGGCCGCAGCCCTCACTGTCACCCCCTTGGGCAAAACCATGGGCGTGCTGGCCGTGGCGCTGGCAGCTGTGAATGTGTTCGGTGGCTTTTTGGTCACCCGGCGCATGCTGGAGATGTTCAAGAAAAAAGCCCCCAAAGCAGGAGCTGACACATGAGCATGAACCTCGTCGTCCTCTTGTATTTGGTGGCCAGCATTTGCTTTATTCAGGCCTTGAAAGGCTTGTCGCACCCCACCACCTCGATTCGCGGTAATTTGTTTGGCATGAGCGGCATGGCGATTGCCGTGGTCACCACTGCGGCATTGATTTTTGAGCAAGCTAAGCTGTTTGGACAGGTTGACCCTGTACAAGGCTTGGGCTGGGTGTTGCTTGGCTTGGTCATTGGCGGCGGTGCGGGTGCCATCATGGCGCAGCGCGTCGAGATGACCAAGATGCCCGAACTCGTGGCCTTCATGCACAGCATGATCGGCTTGGCGGCGGTGTTCATCGCCATCGCGGCGGTGGTTGAACCCGCTGCCTTTGGCATCGTGGCGCAGGGCATGGGCACGCTGGACATTCCCAACGGCAACCGTTTGGAGCTGTTCTTGGGCGCGGCGATTGGTGCTATCACCTTCAGCGGCTCGGTCATTGCCTTTGGCAAGCTGTCGGGCAAATACAAATTCCGTTTGTTCCAAGGCGCGCCGGTGGTGTTTGCCGGCCAGCACATGCTGAATTTGGTGATGGGTGTGGCCACGGTCGCTCTGGGCGTGTACTTCATGTTCACCGGCAACTGGGACGCCTTCCTCATCATGCTGGCGCTGTCCTTTGTGCTGGGCATGCTGATCATCATCCCGATTGGCGGCGCGGACATGCCGGTGGTGGTGTCCATGCTCAACAGCTACTCGGGTTGGGCGGCGGCAGGCATTGGCTTTAGCTTGAACAACAGCATGCTGATCATTGCTGGTTCGTTGGTCGGGTCATCCGGTGCGATCCTCTCCTACATCATGTGTAAGGCCATGAACCGCTCGTTCTTCAACGTCATCTTGGGTGGCTTTGGCGGCGAAGCGGGCACCGCTGCGGCTGGCAGCACCGAGCAGCGCCCAGTGAAAAGCGGCAGCGCGGATGACGCGGCGTTTATTTTGGGTAACGCCGAGACCGT
>CAMCWS010000062.1 GCA_945882755.1 Bordetella parapertussis
AAAACGGACGCCACGAGCGCATGCACCGCGTGCTCAAGCAAGAGACGACAAGGCCGCCGGCGATCAACATGCTACAGCAGCAAGACAAGTTCGAGCACTCCATGCGGGTGTACAACTACGAGCGTCCGCATGAGGGCATTGAGATGAAGATTCCGGGAGATCTTTACCGGCCCTCAAGCCGTCAATACAAGGGGTTGCCGGAGTTAGCGTATCCGTTTCATGACAGGACGATTGTGATTACCGAGTGTGGCCGCATCTGTATGGACCGCAAGAAGATCATGCTCAGCACGGTGTTGGCTGGGCAGAAGGTGGGAGTGATGCAAGTGGAAGACCAGATCTGGCAAGTCAGCTTTATGGACTAAGATCTGGGTTACTTCGATATGGACAGTTGTCGCCTGGAGCCCGAGCCCAATCCGTTTGGGCCTAGGGTGTTAACGATGTGACCGGTACAAACTGTAAACGATGTCTCCAGTATGTACCCTTAGAAATTGGTGGCCTGGGGCGGAATCGAACCACCGACACAAGGATTTTCAATCCTCTGCTCTACCGACTGAGCTACCGGGCCGTAGGGCACAGACTATACCACCACTGCCTCTTCTCATTCAGCACTTGGCTTGAGTTTTTCGCGCTCTTGTTTGAAGGAATCAAAGTCCGGCAGTCGCTGGCTGGCTGGCAGACTGGGTTCGCGTCGTATTTGTTGCTGTTGGCGAATCCCCTCGTACACGCCTTGCTCAGTTACCACGCCGCAAGCGCTTAAAGCTATCACCCATACAAGTCCTGTGTTTTTCATGCTTATCAATGTAGTTCATATTTGAACAACCCAACAAGGCACAATGCTCACCTGTATGCGCATTCTCTTGTCATGACCGAACCCCAACTCCGTTGCTCTCACCTGACCAAACGCTTTGGCAACACCACTGTAGTAGACGACTTGTCGTTCGAATTGCAAGCAGGTGAGTGCTTGGGCGTGATTGGCCCCAATGGCGCTGGCAAAACCACCACGTTTCGCATGTGCTTGGGTCTGAGCACCGCTGACAGCGGCAACATCAGCGTGTTTGGCATGTCCATGCCCGAAGAAACACTGGCCATCAAATCGCGACTGGGCGTGGTCAGTCAATTCGATTCGCTGGACCCCGATTTCACGTGCAGCGAAAACCTGATGGTCTATGGCCGTTACTTTGGCATGAGCAGTGCCGACATTCGCGCACGCATTCCATCGCTGCTGACGTTTGCGGCACTCAACCACAAGGCTGACGCCAAACCTGGCGAGTTGTCTGGGGGCATGAAGCGACGCTTAAGCCTGGCCCGCGCCTTGATCAACGACCCGCAACTGCTGTTGCTGGACGAGCCCACCACCGGCCTAGACCCACAAGCGCGTCACTTGATGTGGGAGCGCTTGCAGCAACTCTTGCAGCAAGGTAAATCCATCTTGCTAACCACACACTTCATGGATGAAGCAGAGCGCTTGTGCGACCGCTTGCTGGTGCTTGACCACGGACGCAAAATCGCCGAAGGGAAACCGCGTGACCTGATTACCGAACACCTTGAGCCTGATGTGGTGGAAGTGTTTGGCGGTAATCCCCAAGAGATTGCCAGCAGTGCGGCTCGCAACCATGCAAAACGGGTCGAGGTCAGTGGCGACACGGTGTTTTTCTATACCGATACCGCCACGCCTTTGTTGCAAGCCTTGGGCACCACGCCTGGGCTTCGCACCTTGCACCGCCCAGCCAATTTAGAAGACCTGTTCTTGAAGTTGACAGGCCGTCAAATTCGAGAGGACGGATGATGCGACTGCGTTTTTGGCCCGTCTTTTTGCGCAATTTTTTGGTGTGGCGCAAACTGTTCATACCCAGCTTGATTGCCAACATCGCTGAACCGCTGATGTGGTTGGTGGCGTTTGGCTACGGCTTGGGCGCACTGGTAGGTGGTGTGCAACAAGGCGATGTGAAGGTGCCTTACATCTTGTTTTTGGCCAGCGGTTCGGTGTGCATGAGTGCGATGAACGCGGCCACGTTCGAGGCGTTGTATTCTGCGTTTTCGCGTATGCATGTACAAAAAACCTGGGACGGCATCATGAATGCCCCTGTGCGCTTGGACGATGTACTGCTCGCTGAAATGCTGTGGGCTGCTTTCAAATCCATCTTCACGGTGACCGCCATTTTGTTGGTCATGCTGGCGCTCGGCATCAGCCATTCGTGGAAGTTGCTGGTGGCTTGGCCTGTGTTGCTGGGTGTGGGCATTACCTTCAGCTGCTTGGCATTGATCTTCAATGCCTTGGCCAAGGGCTACGACTTCTTCACCTATTACTTCACCTTGTTCCTCACACCGATGATGTTTTTGAGCGGTGTGTTTTTTCCCTTGGACACCTTGCCGGACATGGTGAAGTGGGTGGCTTGGTGTTTGCCGCTCACCCATGCGGTGGCTTTGGTTCGGCCCTTGTTCATGGATGCTTGGCCTGAGCAAGCATGGCTCCACATAGGTGTGCTGGCCCTTTATGCCAGCGTGGCTTGGTGGATAGCTTTGACCCTGACGCGCAAACGCTTCAAACAATAAGCGCTTAAAGCTTCAATCAGCGTAAACACCTGCCGCCTTGATGATGGGGTTCCACTTGGCAATCTCAGACGCAACAAATTTTTTGTGTTCTGCAGGGTCGGTGCGTTTATCGACAATCATCACCGCGCCCATGGCTTCTTGTTTTTGAACAAAAGCAGGGTCTGAGAACACGGAGCGCAAAGCAGCATACAACTTAGCCTTGGTCTCGGATGGCAAACCTTTGGGTGCATACACCGCATGCCACACACTGACTTGAAAACCCTTCAAACCAACTTCTTGCAAAGTAGGCAAATCTTTCAAAGCTGCTTGGGGCAAACGCTTGTTGCTGGTGACGGCGTAGGCTTTGATTTTTCGACCCTCGATGTAGCTCAAGGTGTTGGTGGTTTGATCGCACAAGACATCGATTTGGCCGCCTAGCAAATCAGTCATGGCCATGGACACACCTTTGTAGTTGATGGTGGTCATCTCGGTGCGCATACTTGACTGCCATAACAAACCGCACAAATGCGAAGCCGAGCCTATGCCTGCATTTCCTAGGTTGACTTTGTCCTTTTGTGAAGACACCCAAGCACTGAGCTGTTTGTAATCATTCGCCTCCAATGTGGGACGCGCCACGATGGTCATAGGCACCTCATGGATCATGCCCAAATAGTCAAAATCATTCAGCACATCGAAGCTGGGTTTGCGAATCAGCGCTGGCATGGTCGCCATGCCAATGTGGTGGATCAACAAGGTGTGACCATCTGGCGCAGCACGTGCAACTTTTTGCGTGGCAATCGCGCCTCCCGCACCCAGGGCGTTTTCCACCACCACGGCTGAGCCGCCCAAGGGTTTGCTCAAGGCTTGGGCCATATCACGTGCCAAGCGGTCGGTTGGTCCTCCAGCGGTGAAGGGCACCACCAAGGTAATGGCTTTGTCTTTGATGGGAAAGCTTTGTGCCAAGGCAGAGCCCATGCACAACAACCACACGCAGCTACTGGTAACTGCGCGCATCTTCGATCACCTTACCATCGTTGGCCAAACTGCCTGGGCTGGCAAAAACCACCTCTGCGCGCAGCTTGGTGATGTCGCGTACTGCTTGCGCCACGGCAGCTTGCAAATGGTCTGAGGCTTGCGTGGTCTCGACATGCAAATGCATTTGGTCGTTGGCCATTTCGCCACTGACCACCAAGCGTGCTTTAACCACTTCTGGAAAGCGCTTGACCACTTGATCAACTTGGCCAGGGTGGACAAACATGCCACGCACTTTGGTGGTTTGATCAGCGCGGCCCATCCAGCCTTTGATACGTTGGTTGGTGCGGCCGGTTGGGCACATGCCGGGCAACACTGCCGTCAAGTCGCCAGTGCCAAAACGGATAAGCGGGTAATCTGGGTTCAGGGTGGTCACCACCAACTCACCCACTTCGCCCTCAGCCACAGGGTCACCGGTGCCGGGTCGCACAATTTCAAGCAAGACGCCCTCGTCCAACACCAAGCCCTCACGTGCCGACGTTTCATACGCAATCAAACCAATGTCCGCCGTGGCGTAGCACTGGTAAGCCGTCATGCCACGCTCTGCCAACCAATCGCGCAAAGAGGGCGGAAAGGCCTCGCCACTGACCAAGGCCTTGCGCAAAAACGGCAGGGCTGTTTGTGATTCGGCGGCTTTTTCAAACAAGATTTTCAAAAAACTGGGCGTGCCGCTGTATGCACTGGGTCGCAGTTCCAGCAGCGCTTGCAATTGCTGCTCGGTCTGACCCGTACCCGCAGGAAAGACGCTGCAACCCAATGCATGCGCACCACTCTCCATCATGGAACCTGCAGGCGTGAAGTGGTAGCTGAAACAGTTGTGTACCAATTCACCAGCGCGAAATCCTGCTGCATACAAAGCGCGACCCATGCGCCAATAGTCTTTACCCACGCCCTCCGGTTCGTAAATGGGACCAGGGCTGGCAAACACACGCGGCATATGCTTGCCAAAGCGCAGCGCAGAAAAACCGCCAAACACATCATTGGCACGCTCGGCTTGCTGGCGTGCCAGCAACTCGTATTTGCGTGTCACTGGAAGCTGGGCCAAAGCTTGGCGCGTGGTGATCTTTGAGGCATCCACGCCTTGCAAAATCTCACCCCACGCAGACGCATGGGCTTGGGCATGGGCAATTTGTGCAGGCAAGGCTTGCAACAGCGAAGCCTCACGCAACTTAGGGTCACGCTGCTCTAGCGCATCATAAAAATCGGTCATAGCTGTCCCATGCCTTAAGCCAACCAACGCTTGCGGCGTTTGTAACTTTTCACATCCTTGAAGCTTTTGCGTTCGCCACCACCCATGCCAAGGTAAAACTCTTTCACGTCTTCGTTGTTGGCCAAGTCTTTGGCTGCACCATCCATCACAATGCGCCCCGACTCCATGATGTAGCCAAAGTCGGCATAGCGCAAAGCCATGTGGGTGTTTTGCTCAGCCAGCAAAAAAGTGACATGTTCTTTTTGGTTCAAGTCTTTGACGATGTTGAACACCTCTTCGACGATTTGCGGTGCCAAGCCCATGGAAGGTTCATCCAATAACACCATGCTGGGGTTGGCCATCAGGGCGCGGCCAATCGCGCACATTTGCTGCTCGCCACCCGAGGTATAGGCGGCTTGCGAATCTTTGCGGGTTTTCAAGCGCGGAAAGTAGTTGTAGACCTTCTCTAGGTTGGCTGCAATCTCGCCCTTGTCGCTGCGGGTGTAGCTGCCTGTGAGCAAGTTTTCTTCGATGGTGAGGTGGGCAAAGCAATGCCGCCCCTCCATCACTTGGACCACGCCGCGCTTGACCAAGTCTGCAGGCGTGAGGTTTTCAATGCGCTCACCACGCAACTCGATGCTGCCCTTGGTTACCTCGCCACGCTCGCCTTGCAACAAGTTGGAGATGGCTCGCAAGGTGGTGGTCTTGCCTGCGCCATTGCCGCCCAACAGCGCCACAATGCCCCGCTCTGGCACTTGCAGAGAAACACCTTTGAGCACCAAGATGACGTGGTTGTAAATCACCTCAATACCGTTGACGCTCAAGACGATGGGGGGCGCACTCATGACAGTTTCCAAGAAGGATTTAGAACTTCAAGACTGGCAGTCTTGACCCGTACGGCGCACGAGTTTTTTCTCGGCGGCGTATTTGTCGGCCGTGACTTTCACCAAAGGCTTCAAAATTTGTTCGTCGGCTTGCATCCAATCGGAGGTGAACTCCCATGCTTTGCCATTCCAAGTATGGATGCGGGTCCAAGCCGCGCCCATGTGGTCCATGCAGGAGGTGGTGATCGGGCGCATCACGCCTTTGAAGCCTAAAGCGTCCAACTTGGCCTGGGTGAGGTTCAGGTTTTCCAAGCCCCAACGCACTTGTTCGCCGGTCATGACCTTGCCTTTGCCAAAACGCTCCTGTGCGGCGCGAATGCCTTCAATGCCAATCATGGCGCTCATCACACCGCGCAAATACAGCACTTGACCCACTTCTTCTTTGGGGCCAGTGCCTTGGCCTTTGCTGTGGAGTTGGGTCAGCAAGGTTTTGACAATATCGGAATTCGGTTCGGCACCATGTTGAATCGTGACTGCGTTGTAGCCCTTGGCGCCATCGGCCACGTCTTTCACATCGGGCTCAGCGCCCGCCCACCAAACGCCATACATTTTTTCGCGGGGGTAGCCGGTGGCTTGCGCTTCCTTGATGGCGGTGGAGTTCATCACACCCCAGCCCCACAACACCACATAGTCAGGACGCGCTTGGCGCACTTGCAACCAAGTGGCTTTTTGCTCCACACCAGGGGCAGTCACAGGCAACAACTGCAAGTCAAAGCCGTGGTTACGTGCCCGCTCTTGCAACAAGGGAATCGGCTCCTTGCCAAACGGACTGTCGTGGTAGACCAAGCCAATTTTCTTGCCTTTGAGCTTGTCCCAGCCGCCCTCTTTTTTGGCAATCGCTTGGATGATGGTGTCTGCAGCCACCCAGTAGGTGCCAGCAATCGGGAAGTTCCATTTGAAAACCGCACCATCCGCGCTTTCGCTGCGGCCATAACCTACGGTGAGCACCGGAATTTTGTCGACAGGAGCTTTTTCGGTAATAGCGAAAGTAGCGCCTGTTGAGAGGGGTTGTACAAAGCTGGGTTTCTTGCTTTTCAGACGTTCATAACACTCCACACTGCGCGCAGTGTCATAGCCGGTTTCACATTCCTCAAAAGAAATTTTCACGTTGTTGATGCCACCTTTGGTGTTGACCAACTTCAAGTAATCCACAAAGCCATTGGCCCATTGAGTGCCATTGGGCGCATAGGGGCCAGTGCGATAAGACAAGACGGGGACGAACTGCTCTTTGGACTGCGCAAGCACTGTGGTGGTTGCTGAGAGGGCAAATGCTGCCAAAAGCGCAGGCAACACAAATTTGAAAGTTTTCATCATCGTCTCCTTGAGAATTGCAAATCAATAAGGGAAAGGCCAAACACGCATTTTTTGTTTGCCTATCGACCACAGCTTGGCCAAGCCATGCGGCTCCACAATCAAAAACCACACAATCAAAGCGCCAAAAATCATCAGCTCGGTGTGCGAAACCACAGCGGTGGATATTTCAACACCGGCCAAACCCGCCAGCATGGGCAAAAACTGGTTCAAGAAGATGGGCAGCACCACGATGAAAGCCGCACCCAAAAACCCACCCATGATGGAGCCCAGGCCACCAATGATGACCATGAACAACAAACGAAAGGACTGGTCCACAGAGAAAGCGCCGGGCTCCCAAGAGCCCAAATAAATAAACGCCCACAATGCGCCCGCCACACCAATGATGAAGGAGCTGACCGCAAAGGCTGAAAGTTTGGCGTACATAGGGCGAATGCCGATGACGGCTGCCGCCACGTCCATGTCGCGAATCGCCATCCATTCACGGCCGATGGCGCCTCGCACCAAGTTTTTTGCCAGCAGTGCAATCACCACCAACAAGGACAAGCAAAACAGGTATTTGCTGACATCACTGTCTAAGGGCAAACCAAAAACCTGAAGGTTGGACACCGACACCGAGCCAGAGGGTGTGTCCAAGGTGAACCATTTCACCCGCAAAAACATCCAATCGGCAAAAAACTGTGCGGCCAAAGTAGCGACTGCCAAATACAAACCTCTGACACGCAAGCTGGGCAAGCCAAACAACACGCCAAACGCTGTGGCGCATAAACCGCCTAAGAGCAAGGCGGGTAGCAAAGGCATATCAGGTACTCGGGCAAAAAAGTTGTAAGCACCGTAAGCACCCACCGCCATGAAAGCACCCGAGCCCAAAGAGATTTGTCCGCAATAACCGACCAAAATATTCACGCCCAGTGCGGCCATCGCCATGATGACAAAGGGAATCAAAATGGCGCGAAACATATAGTCGGAGGCGAAGAAGGGCACAGCGGCAAAAGCCACCAGCAGCAGCAACACGACAAATACGCGGTCTTGCGCAATCGGGAAGATCTGCTGATCTTCTGGATAAGAGGTTTTGAATTGACCGTTTTCTCTGTAGAACATGCTTGTCTTATCTGACTTTCACTTTTTTAACTTCGACCCGCTTCGCATAACTTTGCTTTGCAAAGTTAGTCTTCGTTGAAAAATCATTGACCGCGTCTTTCAGACACGGTCAATGATTTTTTCGCCAAACAAACCTTGTGGGCGCACCAGCAAGAACAACAAAGCCAACACATAGGCGAACCAAATTTCAATGCCGCCGCCAACATAGGGGCCCAAAAACACCTCGGAGAGTTTCTCTCCCACACCAATGATGAGTCCACCAATGATGGCGCCAGGCACAGAAGTGAGGCCGCCCAAAATCACCACAGGCAAAGCACGCAATGCCACTGTGGCGAGTGAGAACTGCACGCCCAGTTTGCTGCCCCAAATCATGCCAGCCACCAAGGCGACCACACCTGCCACGCACCACACGATCACCCAAATGCGGTTGAGCGGGATGCCAATGGACTGGGCCGCTTGGTGGTCGTCAGCCACTGCTCGCAGCGCTCTGCCGGTGGAGGTTTTTTGGAAAAACACCGACAGCAAAGCAACCAACAGCGCGGCAATGAGTGCAGCGATCAGGTCTTCTTGGTTGATCAGCAAGCCACCAGGAAAAATATTGTCGAAAGCCATTACAGGGTCTTTGGGCATGCCAATATCTATTTTGTAAATATCGTTGCCGAAAATCGTTTGGCCCAAACCTTCTAAGAAATATGCAATGCCTAGGGTGGCCATCAGCAAGGTGGTGCCCTCTTGGTTAACCAGTCGGCGCAACACCAGTCGCTCGATCAACCACGCCACCATGAACATCACCCCACCCGCCAACACAAAAGCAATCAGGTTGACCAATACCGGTTGGGTCAAACCCGTCAACTGAGGCAACCACTCTGCAAATCGCGCCATCGCCAAAGCAGCAAACAACACCATCGCGCCTTGGGCGAAATTGAACACACCCGAGGCTTTGTAAATCAACACAAAGCCCAAAGCGACCAGCGAATACAACATGCCTGCCATCAGGCCGCCGAGCAGGGTTTCAAGAAAGAATGCCATGGTGATCAATGCCCTGTGCCTAAGTAGGCACTGATGACTTCGGGGTTGTTACGTACTTCATCGGGTGTGCCGTCGCCAATTTTTTTACCGTAGTCCAACACCACCACGCGGTCAGAGATGTCCATCACCACGCCCATATCGTGTTCAATCAACACCACGGTGGTACCAAACTCATCATTCACATCCAGAATAAAGCGGCACATGTCCTGCTTTTCTTCCACGTTCATGCCGGCCATGGGTTCGTCCAGCAGCAGCAACTGGGGTTCTAGCGCCAACGCTCGCCCAAGGTCTACACGCTTTTGCAAACCATAGGGCAATTGCCCCACAGGGGTTTTTCGGTAGGGCTGAATTTCCAGAAAGTCGATGATTTCTTCCACCCGTAAGCGGTGCTCGATTTCTTCACGCTCGGCTGGACCCCAGCGCAATGCTTGCATCAGCAAATTGCTTTTCATGCGCAGGTTGCGCCCAGTCATGATGTTGTCCAGCACGCTCATGCCTTTGAACAAGGCCAGGTTTTGGAAAGTACGCGCTACGCCCATGACCGCCACTTGGTGGCTGTCCATGTGGCTGAAGGTTTGGCCTCGAAAAGTAATGTTGCCTTGCTGCGGCGTGTACACACCGTTGATGCAATTGAGCATGGAGCTTTTGCCAGCACCGTTAGGGCCGATGATGGCGCGGATTTCATGCTCGCGGACATTGAAGCTGATGTCGGACAAGGCTTTCACACCACCAAAGCTCAGCGATATATTGTGTACATCCAAAATCACGTCGCCAACGGCTTTGCTCATGCGGCACGCTCCACAGGCGAGAAGGTACGCGCGTCCATCAAGCGCAAATGGGCGCTGACACTGCCGGTACGGCCATCTTCAAACTTGACCGCGGTTTCAATGAACTGCTCTGCCAAGCCTCGGTACAAAGCGTCTACCAACACCGCGTATTTTTCAGCGATAAAACCGCGTCGCACTTTGTTGGTTCGGGTGAGTTCGCCGTCATCGGCATCGAGTTCTTTGTGCAACACCAAAAAGCGGCTGATTTGGCTGCCGGCCAACAAAGCGTCTGCGGCCAAATCGGCATTGACCTTTTCCACACACTCCAGCATGAGTTGGTAGACCTCGGACTTTTGCGCCAAATCGGTATAGCCCGCATAGCCCAAGTTACGCCGCTCGGCCCAGTTGCCTACCGCTTCAAAATCGATGTTGAGCATGACACAGACTTTATCGCGGCCATCGCCATAGGCCACCACTTCTTTGATGTGCGGAAAAAACTTCAGCTTGTTTTCCACATACTTGGGCGCAAACATGGCACCGTCACTGGCGCCGCCTTGGATGCGACCCACGTCTTTGACGCGGTCAATGATTTTCAAATGACCATGGCTGTCGATAAAGCCCGCATCATTGGTGTGGTACCAACCATCAGCGGTCAACACTTCGGCTGTGGCCTCGGGGTTTTTGTAATAGCCTTTGAGCAAGCCGGCAGATTTCACCAACACCTCGCCTTGCTCAGACACTTTGATTTCTACACCGGCACAAGGCACACCGACGGTGTCGGCTCGTGCTTGGTTGTCCGGCTGCAAGCAAACAAACACCGCGGTTTCGGTAGAGCCATACAACTGTTTCAAGTTGATGCCAATGGCGCGGTAGAAATTGAACAGATCGGGGCCAATCGCTTCACCAGCGGTGTAGGCCACACGCACCCGCGAGAAACCAAGGTTGTTGCGCAAAGGACCGTAAATCAGCAGATTGCCCAAGCCATAAATCAAGTGCCCCCACAGGCCTATGGACTGACCATCCATGCGCGCAGGGCCATAGCGTCTGGCAATGTCCATGAAGTAGGAAAACAAACCGCGCTTAGGTGCGCTTGCATCTTCCATGCGAATCATCACTGTGGTGAGCATGCCTTCAAAAACACGCGGTGGCGCAAAGTAATAGGTGGGGCCAATTTCTTTCAAATCGATGTTGACCGTGGCTGCAGACTCGGGGCAATTCACCACATAGCCACAGCACAACCACTGTGCATAGCTGAAAATATTTTGCCCAATCCAAGCGGGTGGCATGTAAGCCAAAACCTCTTCGGCTTCACTTAAATGGTCAAAGTCTGCGCCAGCTTTGGCACGGTCTAGCAAGCTGCGGTGGGTATGCACCACGCCCTTGGGGTTGCCGGTGGTGCCCGAGGTGAAAAACATGGCCGCTACATCGTCAGCTTGGTTGATGGCCACTTCTTTGTCGAAAAATGTCGGGTTTTGCTGGGCAAACTGCAGGCCCTTGTCTTGCAAGTCCGACAGGCTTACCAAACCCTCTTGCTGGTAATTGCGTAATCCGCGTGGGTCATCAAAAAAAATGTGCGCCAATTGTTCGCAATCAGGGCGAATTTCTAGCAACTTATCGACCTGCTCTTGGTTTTCCACCACCGCAAAACGCACCTCGGCATTGTTGATGGGGAAAACATATTCGGTGGCGACCGCGTCTTGGTAGAGGGGCACCGGAATCGCGCCCAAACTTTGCACCGCCAACATGCTGGCGTACAAGCGCGGGCGATTGGCTCCCACCACGATCACATGTTCGCCGCGTTGCAAGCCGCTTTGGTGCAAGCCACAAGCCAAGCCCTTGACCATCTCGGCCAAGGCCTGCCAAGTCAGGCTTTGCCAAATACCGTATTCCTTCTCCCGCAATGCCGTGGCCAGTGGCCGACGGGCAGCGTGGTCTAACAGCAATCGAGAAAAGGTGGTGTTCATGGCAGGGAGCGTATATTAGGGCCGACTTTGACGCTATTTTGTCTTTTCGACGACAATTAAGGGAAGTCCCTTAGTCGATTTCACCCCCCCTTTGATGAACAACGATTTAACCCTCCACCAGCGCAGACGCCCGCCAAGCGCCACCGAGTTGGCCAGCATTCCTTGGCTAAAAGTATTGCAATCCGAAGACCAAGCTTGGATCAGCGCACAAATCATGGTGGGCGATGCACTGGCTGGCGATGTGGTGTGCCGCATTGGCAAAGCACCCACCTACTGGTTTGGCGTGGTGCAAGGCTTGCTGAAAATGAGCGCAGACAACGCCCAAGGTGACAGCTTTACCTATGCAGGCTTGTCCGCAGGTGGCTGGTTTGGCGAAGGCACGGTGATCAAACGCGAGCCTTACCGCTACAACGTGCAAGCGCTGCGCCCAAGTGTGGTGGCGGGTTTGCCGATAGAAAGCTTTCACCGATTGCTAGAGCAGTCCATCGGCTTTAACCGCTTTGTGATGAACCAACTGAATGAACGCTTGGGGCAATTCATCGCCGCGCGGGAAATTGACCGCATGACCAACCCAGACATCCGTGTCGCCCGCAGTTTGGCGGCGCTGTTCAACCCCGTGTTGTTTCCGGGTGTCGGTGAGGTGCTGCAAATCACCCAGCAAGAACTGGCGTATTTGGTGGGCTTGTCGCGCCAGCGGGTGAATGTGGCCTTGCAACGCTTGGTCGAACAAGGCTGGATTAAGGTGACTTATGGCGGCGTGCGGGTGCTCAACCTCAACGCCTTGCGCAGCCATACACTCGACACCCCATGAACGACACCACATCCCGACTGAACAAACGCATGGCCGAACTCGGCCTGTGTTCGCGCCGCGAGGCCGACGACTGGATTGCCAAGGGCTGGGTCAAGGTCAATGGCGAGGTGGCAGCTCTCGGTAAACCGGTCAGCCCCTTGGACCGCATCGAGGTGGACAAACTAGCCCGAGGCCAGCAAGACAAACAAGTCACCATCATCTTGCACAAACCCATGGGCTTTGTCAGCGGCCAGGCCGAAGACGGCCA
>CAMCWS010000063.1 GCA_945882755.1 Bordetella parapertussis
CGCTCCCACAGTTCTTGGGCTAAGCCAACCGCTGCTTGCATAGCGAGTGCATCCCGCTGCGCTTGCAAAGCCTGCATTTGCATGGCGAGTACACCCAAGCACAGCATATTGAGCACCATTACCCCGGCCAAGGCGTCAAGGGTGGAGAACCCACGGGAGTGTTGGGCTGGGGCTTTCATGTGCAGGTGCTTCCTTTGATGACCCGCATGCGCCCCGCCGTGTTGATGCAAATGGCGCGAACCGAGGAAGCGCTTGGGCTGCGCTTGGCTTGCACCACCACCCGCAAGCCTCCCGCCACAGGCTCGCCCAAGGCGTTGATATCCAAGTTGTTTTGCGCGGGGCTGATGTTGACCAGCACATCGCCAGCCAGCAGTGTGTTGACAAGCACAGTAGGGTTATTGCCTTGTACTTTAAGTAACTGCCAACCGCAGCGCCAGTCCCCGTTGGCCAGAGGGGCGCTTTGGCACTGACCTGAGCGTTGGAGACGCAAGGCTTGACCCGAGCGCAGGGCTTGCAACCGAGCAGCTTGAAAGTCAGCGCTCCAAGAATGAACCACTGTTTCTACTTGCAGTCGCCATACCCACTGCTGTAGCCAAGGCGTTGCCACGCTAACAAGGGTGGCCAACAAGCCCAAGACCGTGAGCATTTCCATCAGCGTGAAGCCTGGGAAAGCCAAAGGCAATTTTCTGAATGAAGACGCAGTGTGCATGGCCGTCATCTTGCGACGGCATGGGCCAAAAAGGGTGTGCGCTGTTCACCTTGAAAAGGTGAGAAATGAACCTAAGCCTAGCGGCGGAATTCGTCTACCAAGGTTTTGAATTCGTCCACATCTTCAAAGCTGCGGTAGACGCTGGCAAAGCGCACATAGGCCACTTTGTCCAGCTTTTTTAACTCCCGCATGACCAACTCACCTATGCGTGTAGAGGCTACTTCGCGTTGCCCCAAGGCCAGCAGTTTTTCTTCTATGCGCTCGATGGCCGCATCGATTTGCTCGGTACTGACGGGGCGCTTGCGCAGCGCCAGATTCAGGGATCCGCGCAACTTGGTGCGGTCGTATTCGATACGACGCCCATCTTTTTTCACCACCGCTGGGTAGCTGACATCGGCGCGTTCGTAGGTGGTGAAGCGTTTTTCGCAGTGACTGCAAGAGCGACGGCGGCGAATCGAGTCACCCTCTTCGGACATGCGGGTTTCCATGACTTGGGTTTCCACATGGCTGCAAAAAGGGCACTTCATACCGTGTTACCCGTAGACCGGAAAGCGGCTGGTGAGGGCATGCACCTTGGCACGTACCGCGGTGATATGCGCTTCATCATGTGGGTTTTCAAGCACATCCGCGATCAGGTGGGCGGTGGCTCGTGCTTCTTCGTCCTTGAAACCACGTGTGGTCATGGCGGGGGTGCCAATGCGCACGCCGCTGGTGACCATGGGTTTTTCGGGGTCGTTCGGGATGGCGTTTTTGTTGATGGTCATGTGGGCGTTGCCTAAAGCTGCTTCAGCCGCTTTGCCGGTGATGTTTTTCGAGCGCAAATCAACCAACATCACATGGCTTTGGGTGCCGCCACTAACGATGCGAAGACCACGTTCGGTGAGGGTTTGCGCCACGATTTGGGCATTTTTGATCACCTGTTGTTGGTATTCCTTGAAGCCAGGTTGCAGGGCTTCTTTGAAAGCCACCGCTTTGGCAGCAATCACGTGCATCAAGGGACCGCCTTGTAAGCCGGGGAACACCGCGCTGTTGATGGCTTTTTCATGCTCGGCTTTCATGAGGATGATGCCGCCACGTGGGCCCCGCAAACTCTTGTGGGTGGTGGAGGTGACCACGTCGGCGTGGGGCACGGGGTTGGGGTAGACGCCTGCAGCGATCAAACCCGCGTAATGCGCCATGTCGACCAAGAAAATGGCGCCAATCTCTTTGGCTACTTTGGCAAATCGGGCAAAGTCGATGTGCAAACTGTAAGCCGAAGCGCCCGCGATGATGAGCTTGGGCTTGGTGGCATGCGCCTTGGCTTCCATGGCGTCGTAATCGATTTCTTCCTTGGCGTTCAAGCCATAGCTCTCCGCCTTGAACCATTTGCCAGACAGGTTCAGCGCCATGCCGTGGCTCAAGTGACCGCCTTCGGCCAAACTCATGCCCAGGATGGTCTCGCCGGGTTTCAAAAACGCCAAGAACACCGCTTGATTGGCGGACGCACCAGAATGCGGTTGCACATTGGCGGCATCCGCACCAAAAATTTGCTTGACGCGGTCAATGGCGAGTTGCTCGGCGACATCGACGTTTTCACAACCGCCGTAGTAGCGCTTGCCAGGGTAGCCTTCTGCGTATTTGTTGGTCAGTTGCGAGCCTTGCGCCGCCATGACAGCGGGAGAGGCGTAGTTCTCACTGGCAATCAACTCGATGTGGTGCTCTTGTCGGGCGTTTTCTGCTTGTATAGCCGCCCAGAGTTCGGGGTCGGCTTGTTCAATCAAATGATTTCGGTGGTACATGGTGTAGCTCTTTCAAAAAAATAAACGAGGCAGATAAACATTGGCTGCCCTCAAGGGGGTCATCAGTTCACAGGATCGGGCTCAAAGGTGGCTAAGTCTTTGGCTTTGTCCCAGAGTTTTTGTAGACCTTGTTTGTCTGCGTCTGCAGGTTTGGCGCTGCTCATGGGCACCGCGTGGCCTAGCGCAACCTCTTGCAAGCGTTGCTGCTCGGCCAACACCTTGGCGATGTAGCCACCGTCTTCTCCGCTGTTGGCCGCACCCACGTACTGGCGAAGACCGGCTTCGAGTGAGCCATTTCTTGCGATGGATTCTCTTAAAACTTCAACGCCCACGCGTAAATTGGAAATCGGGTCGAAGGCCGCCAAGTCGCCGCCATAGTCATCGTATTTTTCGGTATGGATTTTGGTGCGTACTTGCATCAAACCCTGAGCACCCACTGAACTTTGGGCGAAAGGGTTGAAGCTGGATTCGATAGCCATCACCGCGAGGATCAGAGTGGGGTCAAGGCGGTTGCGCGGCGCAATATCGAAGGCTTCGGCTACCAATGCGCTGATGGGTTCAGGTGCAACGCGGTATTTGCGACTCAACCACATGGCAATATTGGCTTGGTCTTGCGGCAAATCGCGAGGATCAGCGGCAGTGGCGCGGTCAACCGCATCAGCATTGTTTTCAAAACCCAAATCGAAATCGTGGCGGTTTTGTAGCCAGTCGATCAATTCAATTTCTGCAGCCGAACGCAAATCGGCTTGGGTGCTAAAGAGCACCATGGCGCAAAAAACGCCCAAACCCAGCAATGCCAAGCCACTGTGGGTGATGAGGAAAAACCCATCACCGACATCGGAGGCGAAAACTTTGACACCTTGGCGAAACGATTCAAAAAACGACATAGGCCTATTTTAGCTTTCACCCCTTGCGCCCTGTCACAATAGCCGTTTTGGCCTTTTGCTGGGCTTAACCAACCAATTTGACTTACTGTGACCACGTCTTCTGACAGTACCCCCGACTTACCCACTTTGGATGCCTTGACCTCAGGCGCCTTGACCGCGCCTACCTCTGGCGAACGATCTTCGCGTTTACGAGATTGGCTGGCAAACAATCCCTCACCCGAATTGATGCAGCAAGTGTTCAAAGAAATGAGTGTGCGAGACAAGGGCGCTGCCAAGCTCTTGCGCGAAAAACTCGATGAACTCAAGCGGACCAAAACCCAAGACAGCTTGGCCCAAGAGTGGGCTGACAAAGCCCAAAGTCTGCTGCAAGCTCAACCATTCAAAGTGGCAGATGCCATGGCTTGGCAACGCGACGCGGCCAAAGCTGGCGCCCCTTTATCGCGTGAACCGCTGGCCGGTTTGCGTCAAGCCCTGACCGAGCGCATCAAACATGTGGATGAACTCGAGCATCGAGCACAAGTGCAACGCGAAACAGCGCTTTTGCTGACCCAGCGCATCGAGGTGTTGTCGACCAAATCTTGGCAAGAAGCGCTAGATCAACAAGGTACTTTACAAGCTGATTTGAAGCGCTTGCATGATGAGTTTGAGGCTTTGCAAATCGACGCCCATTGGTCAAGCGTTGACCCCAAATACCCATCCTTGGTGATTGAAACCAGCAAACACATTCCTTTGGTTTGGGACGCGTTTTCTGCTGCTCTAGCCCAAACCCAAGCCGCGGCCCAAGACAGCAACTTGCCATTACCGGCGGTGCCTGCATGGGCTGACCAATTGCGTCAGTCCAGAGGTGATAGCGTGGCCGTAGCACCCGTGGCCCCCGCCAGCAAAGACAAAACAGACGCTGCCCCGCAAGCCAGCCAAGTTGCTTTAGAAGTCCCCAGCATGTTGTTGCAACTTGAAAAAGAAGTGGCCTTGGGGCACAGCAAAGCCATGTCAAGCGCAGCCTCTTTGTTGCGCGCAGCTCTCAAAACCAAAGGTCTGCATCTCGATAGCGAGCTTGCCCAGCAGGTGCAAACTACCTTGGCCGCGGCTGCAGAACTCGAAGGTTGGCAACGCAAGCATGCAGACGAAATTCGCCTGCAACTGGTCATCAAAGCCGAAGCACTGCTGCAACCACCTGCCTCTGCACCAGCAGCCTCTGAAGTTGCCAGTGTCGAAGAGCAAGTCGCTCCTGAAGTTACCCCAGAAGTGATCCCCGAAGTTGCTTCAGCAACCCCAGTCGATTACAGCCAATGGGTACCAGCCATGGGCGGGCGTAAATTACAAGACACCTTGCGGCAACTGCGCGATGAGTGGAAAAAAACAGACCAAGGTGGCATGCCCAACCACGGCTTGTGGAAGCGTTTTGACCAAGCCTGCAACCGCGCTTATCCCTTTGTTCAAGCTTGGCTTGGCAAAGCCAAGGCTGAGAGCGCAGCGCACCGCGAGGGGCGTTTGGCCTTGTTGGCAGAAGTGGCGGCTTGGACCCAAGCCCATCAAAGCAATACCGACTGGAAAACCCAAGCTCGCGAGTTGCACCAGTTTTCCGAACGCTGGCGCAACAGCGGACACCTGAGCGAAAAAGCGTTTGCCGATATGCAAACCCAATGGAAGGCAGCCATCAAAGCTGCCCATGTAGGTTTGGAGGCGGCACAAACGCAAAGTATCACCCTGCGCCGCGCCATGATCGAGGAAGCCAAGGCCTTGGGCGAAGCGCCTCAGTTGCGCATTGATGCCGTGAAGGCTTTACAGCAACGCTGGCAAATCGAATCCCAAGCCGTTCCAGTCGAGCGCAAGCTGGCGCAAAAATTGTGGGACGCGTTTCGCCAACCATTGGATGAAGCCTTCAGCCGTAAAACCCAGTCACGCGCCTCTGCACCGGCTCAGAACCTCTCCGAGCATGACAAGGCGGTGATGGCCGCCGCCGCAGAGCTTGAAAAAGCCATTGCCCAAGGAGACGCTGCGGCTATTCGACAAGCCATGGCCCATGTGCAAGCGGTTTCTGTTGGTCAAGCTGCTGCGCCTGCACCCGTGCAGACCGAAGCTGCCACGCAGACCCCCGAAGAAAGCGTAGCCATTGCCCCCGAGCAAGATACTTCCCCACCTGTTTCCGACCCAGTTGATGGTGAACCAGCCCTCCAGCCTGAAGAAGCAGTGGCACCTCCACCTCCACCTAAACCGGTGGTGGTCAAAAAAGTAGTTGCTGTACGTGGCGACGACAGACCCGGTCAAAAGAAAACCGAACCCGCGCCTGCGGGACGTTTTGGCGACAAACCTGGCGCACGCCGTCCCGAGCGTGAAACCGGCAACCGCCGTGGCCCCGACGCTGGACGTGGCGGTCTGCGCGACAAACCCGCGTATGAAGCACGTGGCCCCCGTTTGGGGGACGCAGCTTTTCGTGCGCAACGTCAAGCGCTGGAACTGGCAGATACCGCTTTGCGCAAACTGGCCATGCAAGCCCATGGTGAAACCTTGGTTCATTTGCTCGGCGCATGGCAGCAACGTCAGTCAGAGCAATTGCCTGCTGCCAAGGACTTAGGCGCTCGTTTGAGCGCCCAGCAGCGGCAGGACTGGGCCAAGGCTTTGCAAGCCGCGCCTCAAGGTTCGCCTGACCAAGCTTTGCTGCGCTTGGAAATTGCAGCTGAGGTGCCCACCCCTGCATCCCACGTGGACGCACGACGTATGCTGCAACTGCAGTTGCTGACCAAGCGTAACGACGCTGGTCCTGCACAAACTTGGGCGCATGATGTCGCTCAAGTGCTGGGCAGCAGCTACGATGAAGAAAACGCCAAACGTGTGCAGGCAGCTCTCAAGGTCTTGCTTAAAAAGTAGTTGACTTGGGGAGGGTGTTAGGCGCAGACGATGTCTTGTCGCGAAAAGCCTTTCCCCATCTGCCAGGTCAGCCATTCGGCGCGGGCAGGGGTGGCACTGGCATCCCAGTCGCTCAATACCAAGCGTTGGTGATCGGCAGACAAAGTGTGAATCGCAGGTTGATGGGTGTGACCGTGAATCAACACACTCGCACCAAATCGCTGCAGACTGGCCAAAGCCGCCGCGTTGTCCACATCGACCCAAGCCGTTTGCGTTTGTTTTAAAGCCTCACTTTGCGCTCTGAGATCACGGGCTATTTGCAGTCTTTGCGCCAAAGGTTTTGATAAAAAATCATTTTGCCACTGTAGGGTCCTGACTTGCTGACGAAACGCTTGGTAAGCGGTATCTGCGGTGCACAAGGCGTCTCCATGGCTTAAGAGCCATCGCCCCTGCAGGGTTTCTACAACGCAAGGGTCTTGCAGGGTTTGCATTTCGCTTTGTTGTGCCGCCTTGGCACCCCATAAAAAATCTCGGTTGCCAACCATCCAATACACAGGACATCGCTCAGCCATCTGGCGCAAGACAGCGCAACACTGGCGTTCGAAATCCCCTTCAGGTGCATCCAATATATCGTCACCCACCCACACCTCAAACAGGTCGCCCAAGATGAACAGTGCGTCGGTTTGCAAACCTTGCATGGCTTGCCGCCATAGTTGGAAGCTAGCTTGCTGACTTGCTTGCAGATGCAAATCGGAAATAAAGGTCAGGTGACGCCAAGCGCTCGCATCAACGCTTGGCAAATGGGCGGCGAGGGCAGGCTTCATCAAGTCGTCAACGCCTGCCCAATTGCCAAGGTCATGGCAACAGCACAGCCTTGTCGATGATCACATCTTCCTTGGGCACATCGTCATGAAAACCTTGACGGCCCGTTTTGACTTTGCAAATAGCGTCCACCACCTCGGTGCCAGCGACAACTTTGCCAAACACCGCGTAGCCCCAACCGCTGCCGGTGGGGGATGTGTGGTTGAGGAAATCGTTGTCTTTCACATTGATGAAGAACTGTGACGTAGCAGAGTGGGGGTCGCTGGTACGCGCCATGGCCACGGTGTAGCAATCATTGGTCAGACCGTTGTTGGCTTCGTTTTCCAACTTTTCACCGGTCTTTTTTTCTTTCATGCCTGCCGACATACCGCCACCCTGCACCATAAAGCCAGGAATAACGCGGTGAAAAATGGTTTGGTCGTAATGCCCGCTTTCCACGTAGGCTAAAAAATTGGCAACGGTTTTCGGTGCTTTGTCGGCATCAAGCTCTAGCGTGATGACGCCATGGTCTTGGATATGCAGTTCAATTTGAGGGTTTGACATGGGTTTATTTCACTAATGCGGCAGATTGAATCACCACCTGGGTTTGCGGAACATCGCTGGGGAAGGGACCACCCGCGCCTGTAGGGGTGGTTTTGATTTTGTTGACCACTTCCATGCCACTGATTACTTTGCCAAAGGCCACATAGCCCCAGCCTTGTGCAGAAGGGGCTGAATGGTTGAGGAAGTCGTTGTTGTTGACGTTGATGAAAAACTGCGAGCTGGCCGAGTGCGGGTTGTTGGTACGCGCCATGGCAATGGTGCCGACGGTGTTGGTGGGGCCGCCCTTGGCTTTGACCTCAGCACCCTCGTGCTTGATGGGTGGTCGGGTGGGTTTTTCCATGTAGCGAGCGTCATAGCCGCCGCCTTGGATCATGAAATTATTGATAACGCGGTGAAAAATCAGCCCGTTGTAGTGGCCGTCACGCACATAGCCCAAAAAATTCTCGACAGTATTGGGGGCTTTATCGGGATACAGCTCAATCACAAATTCCCCAGCGCTGGTGGTGAACTTGACTTGAGGGGCAGGCGTTTGGGCTTGGGCAAATCCCAGGGAGGTAAGGGCGAGGGTCAAGCCCAGCAAGTAGCGGCGAAAAATCATGGGGTGGTGTTGAGGGTGGGTTGAAGAATGGGGTCGAGAGCCAGCATTTTTTGCTGAGGGGATTTGGCGGTTGTTGGGTCGAGTTCTGCCGATTTGGCAAAAGACTGGCGGGCCAAGTGTAAAAATATATCGCCCATGTTTTCATGGGCAGTGGCGTAGTTGGGGTTGTTGCGCAATGCGTTTTCAAAAGCCAATTTGGCCTGCCCTAAGTTACCGCGGGCGGCGTACATCACGCCAAGGTTGTTTTGTACTTCGGCAAGCTCTGGGTAGTCTTGCGCTAACTCCTCGTAAACCACGAAGGCTTCATCGCCGCGTTGGAGTTGTTCTAGCAAGCGGGCACGCCAAAAACGCATTTGGGGGTCGCGGGGCCGCTCTTGTAAATAGGTGTCAATCTGCTCTAAGGCTTGGTCCCATTTGCGCTGTCCCATGGCTTTTTGCACTTCCTCGTGCGGCGTACCCTTGAGTTGCAATGTGCTAGAAGTTTGTGCCTGCACACCCAGACAAGTCGACACCAACAGGCAAAACAAGCCGGTGCGCCAAACCAAGACAGATGAAACAAATAGACGGGGTAAAAATCGTGGCATGAAATTCAATCAAGCATCAGAAAAAAATGCTTACAAAGGATGGGATCGATATACTGTTGGCATTGTAGTTGAGAGTTTTTCTAAGCCATTCATCAGTCTTGCCTTGTCGCAAGCGCTATTTACCTCACCATGACCATCCGCATTTACAGCACCTTGAGCCGTGCGTTGGAAAACTTGACGCCGTTGACGCCTGGTCAGGTGCGCATGTATGTGTGCGGTATGACGGTTTATGACTTATGCCACCTTGGGCACGCACGTTCGATGGTAGCTTTCGATGTGGTGCAGCGTTGGTTGCGCCACAGCGGCTTGCAGGTTACTTATGTGCGAAACGTCACCGACATTGACGACAAAATCATTCGCCGCGCTACCGAAAACGGTGAAAGCATTCGCGCTTTGACAGACCGCATGATTGCAGCATTGCACCAAGATGCAGATGCCCTCGGGATTGAGCGGCCCACACTCGAGCCGCGTGCCACCGACTTTGTGCCTCAAATGCTCTCGCTTATTGGTCAGCTTGAAGACAAAGGTTTGGCCTACCGTGCACCCAGCGGGGACGTCAATTTCGCCGTTCGCAAATTTAGCGGGTACGGCAAACTCTCCGGTAAATCATTGGACGAATTGCATGCGGGCGAGCGTGTGGCGGTGCTCGATGGCAAGGAAGACCCACTGGACTTTGTGCTGTGGAAAACTGCCAAGCCTGAAGAGCCCCAAGAAGTGAAATGGGACAGTCCGTTTGGAGCGGGGCGTCCTGGTTGGCACATCGAATGCTCGGCCATGGCTTGTGAGTTGTTGGGCCAAACTTTCGATATCCATGGTGGCGGCGCAGATTTGCAGTTTCCTCACCATGAAAATGAAATCGCCCAAAGCGAAGGTGCCCACGGCCAACCCATGGCCAGCATTTGGATGCACAACGGCTTTATCAACGTCGATAACGTGAAGATGTCCAAAAGCTTGGATAACTTCTTCACCATCCGCGAAGTATTGAAGTTGTATGCCCCAGAAGTGGTGCGTTTCTTTGTGGTGCGAAGCCATTACCGCAGCGCTTTGAATTTCAGCGATGCGCATTTAGACGATGCCCGAGCCTCCCTCAAGCGCTTGTACACAGCTTTACATGCGGTGGCTCCTTCAGATGTGCCCGTCGATTGGCAAAACGCATATGCAGCACGTTTCAAGGCCGCCATGGACGAAGACTTTGGCACGCCTGAAGCGGTGGCGGTTCTGTTTGAATTGGCTGCAGAAGTTAACCGCACACAATCAGCTCAGTTGTCCGGTTTGCTCAAAGGCTTGGGTGGTGTACTGGGTTTGTTGCAAAGTCACCCGCAAGATTTTTTGCAAGCTGGCAGTGAGGTTGATGAAGCCCAGATTCAGTCTTTGATCGAAGCTCGTGCAACTGCCAAGGCCAGCAAAAACTTTGCTGAGGCTGATCGCATTCGGCAAACCTTGAGCGACATGGGTGTGGTGCTGAAAGATTCTGCCCAAGGTACACAATGGGAGCGTGCCTGATGGTGGCCAGCCTGCCTGTCAAACGTGCAGTCCCACCTTATTGGGAAGAGGCCTGCAAGCATTTGGCCAAAAAAGACCGCGTCATGCGCCGACTCATCCCGCAGTTTGGTGACGCCTGCTTAGAGTCCCGAGGTGACGCTTTTGTCACGCTGGCCAGAAGCATTGTGGGTCAGCAAATTTCCGTCAAGGCCGCGCAATCGGTATGGGACAGGTTTGCTGCGCTGCCCAAAAAAATCACGCCTGCTTATGTTTTGAAGCTGAAAGTGGACGATATGCGTGCGGCTGGTCTGTCTGCCCGCAAGGTTGAGTATTTGGTTGATTTAGCCTTGCATTTTTCCAATGGCACGGTTCATACGCGTCAATGGGCGGCCATGGATGACGACGCCATCATTGCAGAGTTGGTGTCTATTCGGGGCATTGGGCGTTGGACTGCCGAGATGTTCCTCATCTTTTATTTGATGCGTCCCAATGTTCTGCCACTCGATGATGTGGGCCTTATCAACGGCATCAGCCACAACTATTTTTCTGGCGAATCGGTCAGCCGCAGCGATGCGCGTGAAGTGGCTGCCGCTTGGGCGCCCTACTGCAGCGTGGCAACTTGGTATATTTGGCGCTCGCTAGACCCGCAACCGGTGGCCTACTAGGTTACCTAAAGCGAACACAGCGCAAGGAGAGACGATTGGCGAAAAAAACTTTTCTCGATTTTGAACAACCCATTGCCGAACTCGAAGGCAAGATCGAAGAGCTTAGGTATGTGCAAACCGAGTCTGCTGTGGATATTTCAGATGAAATAGACCAACTCGCCAAAAAAAGCCAGCAACTCACCAAAGATATTTACAGTGACCTCACGCCTTGGCAAATCACCAAGATTGCCCGCCACCCAGAGCGTCCCTATACCCTTGACTACGTCAACGAAATATTCACCGACTTTGTGGAGATGCATGGCGACCGGCATTTCTCAGATGACTTGAGCATTGTGGGCGGTTTGGCTCGCTTCAATGGCAATGCTTGCATGGTCATTGGCCAGCAAAAAGGGCGTGACACCAAAGAACGCACAGCGCGTAACTTCGGCATGACCCGTCCCGAGGGTTACCGCAAAGCCTTGCGCTTGATGAAGACAGCTGAGAAGTTCAAGCTGCCGTTGTTCACCTTTGTCGACACCCCCGGTGCTTTTCCAGGCATTGATGCCGAAGAGCGTAGCCAGTCGGAGGCCATTGGCCGCAATATTTTTGAGATGGCGCAACTGCAAGTTCCCATCATCACCACCATCATCGGCGAGGGTGGCTCGGGTGGCGCATTGGCCATCAGCGTGTCAGACCAGCTTTTGATGTTGCAGTACTCTATTTATTCGGTTATCAGCCCCGAAGGCTGCGCATCTATTTTGTGGAAAACCTCGGACAAGGCCTCTGATGCGGCTGACGCTTTGGGTATCACCGCGCATCGTTTGAAGGCTTTGGGCTTGGTCGACAAGATCGTCAATGAACCCGTGGGTGGTGCGCACCGCGATGCCAAACAGATGGCGTCTCAACTCAAGCGAGGCCTCAACGATGCGTGGCGTCAAGTCAGCGACCTCAAAGGCAAAGAGTTGCTAGATCGGCGCTACGAGCGTTTGCAAAGCTATGGGCGCTTCACCGACACCAAAGCTGACGCACGTTAACTTGGCCCCTCCCTCGTTAGCGCACTTCTCACCTTCCTTGCCTTTTGCAGTTGCCTTGAGTGGCGGTGCCGACTCTTGCGCTTTGCTGTTGGCATGTGCCAAGCAGTGGCCAGGGCAGGTGCGAGCGATCCATGTACATCACGGTTTGCAGACTGCGGCTGACGCCTTCGCCTCCCATTGCCAAACCTTGTGTGAACTGCTGGGCGTGCCCTTGGTGGTAACCCGTGTCAACGCACACCATGTCAGTGGAGAAAGCCCAGAAGACGCTGCCAGGCAAGCGCGTTACCAAGCCTTTGCACAGGTGTTGAAAACGCATTGGGGTGGCACCATTCAGGACATTGCTTTGGCGCAGCACGCAGACGATCAGGTGGAAACTGTCTTGCTGGCACTGTCCAGGGGTGCAGGCTTGCCGGGCTTGTCGGCCATGCCCGCTGTGGCTGAGCGTGGAGGCTTGCGCATCCACCGTCCTTGGTTGGATGTACCGGCTCAGCAGTTGCGTGACTGGGTGGTGCAAGAAAGGGTGTCTTGGGTTGAAGACCCCACCAACCAAGATGAACGCTATACCCGCAACCGAATTCGACACCAATTACTGCCTATCCTTGAAGAAGCGTTTCCTTCATTTAGACAGACCTTTGGCCGCAGTGCTCGTCATGCGGCACAAGCTCAGTTGGTGTTGGATGACATGGCTCTGATCGATTTGCAGTTGATTGGGGTGCCCCCTCAGTTGGCAGCTTTGCAGCAACTCAGCGTTGCTCGCCAAGCCAATGTGTTGCGGGCTTGGTTGCTGCAGAGGAAAGTAGCTTGC
>CAMCWS010000064.1 GCA_945882755.1 Bordetella parapertussis
GCCAGCACAAATCGCACCGCTTTTTACCAGCACATGCTGGGCTTGATGCAAGGCTTTGATGTACTGGTGCTGCCCAGTTGTCAGGTCTGGCCTTTTGACGCTGCGCTGCGTTGGCCTCAGCAAATTCAAACCGCCAATGGCGTGGTGCAAATGGACACCTACCACCGTTGGATGGAGGTGGTGCTGTACGCCAGCTTGGCGGGTTTGCCTGCGCTGAATGTGCCGGTGGGCTTTAGCGCCCATGGCCTGCCGATGGGCATGCAGCTTATCGGCCAGCCTCAGGGCGAGCTGGCCTTGCTGGCGTTGGGCTTGGCCTATGAGGAAATGGTGGGCGATTGGTTGTCCATCAACCCAGAAAACAAGGCAAGTTAAGGTCTCTGCACCTACTTTGACTTCGCGTTATGATTTACGTAACGTCAATTTACAAGCACAAGCTACTCGCCAGTAACCCTTGACATTCTTCATTTTTTTCAGGTTCACACCGTCTGCGATATGACCGACCTTTCAGCTGAATTCCAAGCCTTAGCCAACTACCGCCCTAAGCACAAAGTTCGCTTTGTCACCGCGGCCAGCCTATTTGATGGTCATGATGCAGCCATCAACATCATGCGACGTATTTTGCAAGGCATGGGTGCTGAAGTCGTCCATTTGGGCCACAACCGATCGGTAGACGAAGTGGTCACCGCTGCACTGCAAGAGGACGTTCAAGGCATCGCCATCAGCTCCTACCAAGGCGGCCATGTGGAGTACTTCAAGTACATGATCGATTTGCTTCGTGAGCGTGGCGGGGCACACATTCAGGTGTTTGGCGGCGGCGGCGGCGTGATCGTCGCCTCGGAAATCAATGAGCTGCAAGCCTATGGCGTGACCCGCATTTACAGCCCGCAAGACGGCCAACGCATGGGTTTGGCCGGCATGATTGGCGAGATGATCATGCGCTGTGATCAAGATCTGAACGTACATGCGCCCACTGCATTGGGCGCCATCCAAGGCCACAGCGAAGCCCATTGGCGCGCTTTGGCGCAGCTCATCACCGCGCTTGAAAATGGTCAGGCGAATGCCGAGATGGTGACGCAAATGCGAGCCCAAGCGGCTGGGCTGAAAGTGCCTGTGGTTGGCATCACCGGCACGGGCGGTGCGGGCAAATCGTCGCTGACCGATGAGCTGATTCGCCGCATCCGCTTAGACCAAGACGACAGCTTACGTATTGCCGTCATCTCCATCGACCCCTCGCGTCGCAAAAGCGGCGGCGCATTGCTGGGCGACCGCATTCGTATGAATGCTATCTCGCCTTGGAATAAATTGGGGTCAGATACCGATTTTGCGAAGCAAAACTCGGGCTCTGACCCCGATTTATCCGAGCAGCGTGTGTTCATGCGCTCTTTGGCCACCCGCGAGTTCGGCAGCGAGATCAGCGCCGCCTTGCCCGACGTGATTGCCGCCGCCAAATGTGCTGGCTTTGATGTGGTGATCGTGGAAACCTCAGGCATTGGCCAAGGCGACGCCGCCATCGTTCCGCATGTGGACGTGCCGATGTATGTGATGACGCCCGAATTTGGCGCGGCCAGCCAATTGGAAAAAATCGACATGCTGGACTTCGCCGAGTTCGTCGCCATCAACAAATTCGACCGCAAAGGCGCTGCAGACGCTTTGCGCGACGTGGCCAAGCAAGTGCAGCGCAACAAAGAGGCGTGGACCACGCCCACCGAGCAAATGCCGGTGTTTGGCACCATGGCCGCCCACTTCAATGACGACGGTGTGACCGCGCTTTACCAAACCATGAAGCCGCGTTTGCAGTCGCTGGGCCTGAAGCTGAATGCTGGACGTTTACCGGTGGTGAAAGTTCGCCACAGCTCACACCAAACCCCCATCGTGCCAGCAGCCCGCAGCCGTTATTTGGCCGAGATCAGCGAAACAGTTCGCGGCTACAAACAACGCGCCAAGAACCAAGCGCAACTGGCACGAGAGATACAACAACTGCAAGCAGCTTGCGCCATGCTGGCCGAAGGCAAACCCGGCAAGCCCCGCGCATCCGAGGCTGCCCAAGGTTTGGCGGATGAGCGACAAGCCCGCTTGCTGCCCGATGCCCGCGCCCTGCTCGCCGACTGGCCCCAGCTGCAACAAGACTATGCTGGTGACGAACTGGTGGTGAAAGTGCGTGACAAAGAAATCCGCACCGCACTCGTGACCAAATCGCTCAGTGGCACCTCGGTGCGCAAAGTGGCGCTGCCGCATTACCACGACCACGGCGATGTGTTGCAGTGGCTGATGCTCGACAACGTGCCAGGACGCTATCCCTACACCGCCGGCACCTTTGCCTTCAAGCGCGACAACGAAGACCCGACCCGCATGTTCGCTGGCGAAGGCGATGCGTTTCGCACCAACCGCCGCTTCAAATTGTTGAGCGAAGGCATGCCGGCCAAACGCTTGAGCACCGCTTTCGATTCGGTCACGCTGTATGGCAACGACCCCGATTTGCGTCCCGACATTTACGGCAAGGTCGGCAACTCAGGCGTGAGCATCGCCACCTTGGACGACATGAAGGCCCTCTACGATGGCTTTGACCTGTGCTCGCCCAGCACCAGCGTTTCCATGACCATCAACGGCCCCGCGCCCACCATCTTGGCGATGTTCATGAACACCGCCATCGATCAAAACCTGGACAAATTCCGCGCCGACAAAGGCCGCGAACCCAACGACGCAGAAGCGGCAGACATCCGCGCATGGGTGATGCAAAACGTGCGCGGCACGGTGCAAGCCGATATCTTGAAAGAAGACCAAGGGCAAAACACCTGTCTCTTTTCAACCGAGTTCAGCTTGAAGGTGATGGGCGATATCGCCCAGTACTTTGTGGAACACCAAGTGCGCAATTTTTACAGCGTGTCCATCAGCGGTTATCACATCGCTGAAGCCGGTGCCAACCCCATCAGCCAACTGGCCTTCACACTGTCCAACGGCTTCACCTTTGTCGAAGCCTATTTGGCACGCGGCATGCACATCGACGACTTTGCGCCCAATCTGTCGTTCTTCTTCAGCAACGGCATGGACCCCGAGTACACCGTCATGGGCCGCGTGGCACGGCGCATTTGGGCGGTGGCCATGAAAGAAAAATACGGCGCCAATGAACGCAGCCAAAAGTTGAAATACCACATCCAAACCTCGGGTCGCTCGCTGCATGCGCAAGAAATTCAGTTCAACGACATCCGCACCACGCTACAAGCACTCATTGCCATTTACGACAACTGCAACTCGCTGCACACCAATGCCTTTGACGAAGCCATCACCACGCCCACCGAAGACTCGGTGCGCCGCGCCATGGCGATTCAGCTCATCATCAACCGCGAATGGGGTTTGGCGAAAAACGAAAACCCGTCTCAAGGCGCGTTCATCATCGAAGAACTCACCCAACTGGTGGAAGAAGCGGTGCTCTCTGAGTTTGTGTCTATCGCCGAGCGCGGTGGCGTGTTGGGCGCCATGGAAACCGGCTACCAGCGCGGCAAGATCCAAGACGAGTCCATGCACTACGAGATGCTCAAGCACACCGGCGAGTTGCCCATCATTGGCGTGAACACCTTCAAGTCACCGCATGCCAACGAGGTGCCGCAAACCATTGAGCTGGCCCGCTCGACCGATGAAGAAAAGCAGAGTCAACTCAAGCGCTTGAGTGATTTCCACGCCCTGCATGCGTCACAGGCCCCGGTGCAATTGGCCCGTTTGCAGCAAGCCGTGTTGGACAACGCCAATGTGTTCGAGGTGCTGATGGACGCGGTGCGGTGCTGCTCGCTCGGCCAAGTCACTAAGACCTTGTTCGAGGTGGGTGGTCAGTACCGGCGCAATATGTAAACTGCTTGGGCGGTAACATCTGCCCCTATGCGATTAGGTTTGTACCAAGAAAAAATCATCTGGCTGGCCCTGTGTGCGCCGCTTTTTGCACTGACACATTTGGCCAATGCATGGTTGTTTGACCATATATCGGTCTCCAACCACATCAACTGGATTTACTTGCCCGCTTTTTTACGCGTGGCCTATGTTTTGATTTTGGGACCCTTTTGGGGCTTTACCGCCATTTTCGTTGGCAGCTGCTTATTGGGTGCCAATTTTGAGGAGAACTTGCTGCAAGCCTCCCTCAATGCAGGGGCTTCTGCGGTCAGTCCTGTAGTGGCACTTGGTTTGTTTAAGCTGCTCAAAGAGCGCCAACTGCGCATCGCACAGCCCAGTGATTTGGTGCAAATGTGTTTGCTTTACGCCTTGCTCAATGCGGTGGTTCATCACTTTATTTGGGCTTACCTGCAACCCGAGCAACTGCTGTCTGTAAGTCAATTGCCCATCATGATCGTGGGCGACTTGCTAGGTGCTTTGCTGGGGGCTTTTCTCTTCACCTTAGTGATGCGCCGATCAGGCTTGTACCCGCTGATTGAACGCCTGTCCAAAGACAAGCCAACGTCGCCCCCTTAAAGGCCACCGCGCTTGCTGCGGGATAAATCCACCCCCAGTTGTTTGAGCTTGCGGTACAAATGGGTGCGCTCCAAACCGGTTTTCTCGGCCACACGGGTCATCGAACCACCTTCTTGGGCCAAATGAAATTCAAAGTAGGCTTTTTCAAAAGCATCGCGGGCTTCGCGCAGGGGTTGCGACAAATCAAAGTTTTGCACCGAAGCCGGTAAACGAGATGCAGCTGGTTGCGCCTGCACCATGACCTGTGACAGCAAGGGCTGCGACACCGGCTGGCTGGGCACCACGCCTAAGATGGGTCGCTCTGGCAAGGCAGGTTTTCTGGCCAAGCCTTGGTCCACGGCTTTGAGCAGTTTTTGCATGGTGATGGGTTTTTCTAAAAACGCCAACGCCCCTATGCGGGTGGCTTGCACCGCGGTTTCGATGGTGGCATGACCACTCATCATGATGACCGGCATGTTCAGCAAACCCGTAGAGGCCCACTCTTTTAGCAAGGTCACGCCATCGGTGTCTGGCATCCAAATATCGAGCAAGACCAAATCGGGACGGGAGGCGGCGCGGGCATTGCGCGCTTGCGCGGCGTTTTCCGCCAACTCCACTTGATGACCTTCGTCGTTCAAAATTTCAAACAGCAAATCGCGTATGCCGAGTTCGTCGTCAACCACCAAAATTGTTGCCATATTACTTATCAGGTCAGGTTAGCTTGCAGGGTTTGCGATGCGAAATGATAACGAGACTTGAGCGCCGACGGTTTCGTCGCCCTCCAGCCGGTTTTTGATCTCGATACGGGCTTGGTGTTCATCGGCAATTTTCTTCACAACCGCCAAACCCAACCCTGTGCCACCGGCTTTGGTGGTGACATAGGGCTCAAAGGCACGTTGCAACACCGACTCGCTGAACCCGCTGCCATTGTCCACGATGCGTAAACGCACCCGCTGGCTGGATGTGGCTTGTTCGGTCCAGACGTGAACCATGGGTTGAGTACTTTGCGCACTGGCATCTTGTGCATTTTGAATCAAGTTATGCACCACCTGTCGCAACTGGGCTGCGTCGCCTGACACCAGCGGTAAGCCATGCCGCAGATGCCAGCTCACCGGTACCAAGGCATTGTCGTTGTCATACAGAGGCATCATCTCTTGCAATAAATGGTTCAAATCCAAGGCTTGCAAACGCGCTTGCGGCAGACGGCCGAAGTCGCGAAACTCGTTGACCAAGCGTTGCAAAGCATCAACCTGGTCCACGATGGTTTTCACCGATTTATGCAACAAGGCCTGATCTGTACCCTCTAACTTAGCGGCCAATTTCGACTCAAGCCGCTCTGCAGAAAGTTGAATTGGCGTCAGAGGGTTCTTAATCTCATGGGCCAGCCTTCGCGCCACCTCAGACCAAGCCTGGGTGCGTTGAGCAGACACGATTTCTGTGATGTCATCAAACACCAAGAGCCACTCACCTTGGGGCAGCACGGCGCCTCGTGCCACCAAAGTGGTGTGCAGTTGTCGCTCCGGGCCAAACTCCACAAAAGTTTGTTGGGTTTTGGTGTCGATTTCAAACGACTGCTGCCAATGGTCAAGGCTGCGTTGCTGCTGCTCAGACGCAAACTCGTGGAACTGTTCCATGACTTGCCGGCCAAATACCTGCAACCCCTCAATTTCAGTCAGGGCTTTGCCTAGATGCACTGCCAAAGGCAATTGCAAAATGCGTGTGGCCCCTGGGTTGATCGACAAAATATGCCCTTGTGTGTCGAGCAACACCACGCCTGCGGTGAGGTTGTCGAGCATGGTTTGCAAATGGCTGCGGGCTAAGTTGACTTGGGCCATGCTGTTTTCTACCGACCTGCGCGCCTGCGAGAGTTGCTCGGTCATCTGCGCGAAGGCGCGGGTCAATCCGTCCAACTCGTCTTTGCCTTGCAACACAGCTCGCGGACTTAAATCACCCGCTGCGACATCGCGTACACCTTCGGCCAGCAGCAACAAAGGTCGGGCGAGTTGATTGCCCAGCAGCACTGCCAACAACACCGCACCAAACACCGCCAAAAACAAACTCAAGGTCAGGGTGCCGATGTACATGCGTTTCAAACCGTCGCGGGCCAATGCCCGCTCTTGGTATTGTCTGTTCGCGTCAAGAACCGCCATGGCATTGGCGACCAGCACAGGGGGCAATTTTTTGACCACTTGCAACACGCGGCCTTGCCCATCTAGCTGAAACCCTGTTCCGGCGATTTGCAGCAACAGTGTGATGCGCGGCTGGGCTTCAGTTTGGGCAAAGTTGTCGTCCAAGCCCTCGCTGCGCCAGCTGATGCCCTGGCTTCGCACCTGACGCCACTCGGCAGGCGTAGGTCGTTCGGGTTGCAGTTGGTAGCGTTCTTGGGTAGCACTGGACAAGATCTTGCCCGTGCTTTCCCACAAGGTGACTTCGTTGGCATCCAGTTGGCTGCGGATTTTTTCAAGCACCAAAGGCAAAGATGCGTCAGTGGTACTTGCCACTTCTTGGCTGGCACTGCGCACACTTGCCGCCAATTCATTGGACAAGCTCTCTAAGGTGGAGAGGCTTAAATTCAAACCGGCGTCCAGCGCGACTTCCACCTTAGTATCAAACCACACCTCGATTGAGCGGGTCACAAATTGGTAAGACACCGCATAGATCAACAGGCCAGGCAAGATGCCAACCAAGGCAAAGATACTCGCCAACTTAACCAGCAAGCGACTGCCAAACTTGCCTTGCCGTAAGCGATAGAACAAGCGCACACCAAACCAAGCAATCACCGCCAACAACAAAGCGGCGAACACCATGTTCAAGCCAAACAAGAGACCGAAGTTTTGTTCGTAAGCTTCCCAGCGCTGCGTGGCTTGGGTCAGCAAGAACAACAAGACCAGCGCCATGGACACCAGTATCGTCAGACCCACCACCAACCACCAACCGCGATGCCGTAATCCGGCTGCCGGCGCCGCTGACTTCATTTAAAACTGTCTTCCTGCAGCTTCAAACTTTGGGTGTATTCCAGGCCTGAACCACCACCCAATACGCCAAATTGCAAGGGCTGGGGCAGTTGGCTGAGGTCCAGTTTGAATCGAAATTCCAAGCGCTGCTTGCTGGCGATATCAATCACCGATGTATCCGCTATGCGCCAACGAGCAATGCGTTGAATGCTTTGCAAGGCCTCTGATAAATTTTCAAAGCTTTGACCCAAACTCACACCCAATCCCGTGGATTGAATCGGCTGTGCAGACACGTAAACACGCCAACGCTTGGACAACGGTTGAAAGCTTAATCGCACAAAACGCTCTGTACGGCTGACCAACTTATCAGACCAGTACCAACGCTCGCGCATCACATCAGCTTGCATCACAAACCCCAGTGGCATGCCACGCGACAAAGCGTCTTCCAAGCTTTGGGGCAGCTCAAAACCAAGTCGGGTGCTTAAGTAGATGCCGTCTTCGCTGCGCTGCAAAACCAGCTCTTCAAGCTGCACAGGATTGTCAGCATGGGCCTGTCCCATGCCAAATGACATGAGCAGCAACACACACAGCAACGTCTGTACGTGTCGCTTGCACAACTTCCAAGCATCAAACATCGGCATTGCGCTGTTCCAGCACGGCATAAAAAAATCCATCAAAGCTACTGACTGCATTGTCTAGGAGGCCTGCTGGGTTTACCGCCCTGCCCGGCATTAAATGCCCAGGGGATGGACGCAATACCGCCTGAGTGTTGCGCGCAAGAAACGAATCGATTTGGTATTGCCCCTCATCCCGAAACACCGAGCAGGTGCAATAGACCATGCGTCCGCCTGGTGCCAGCAAGGGCCACAAAGCATCCAGCAAACGCCTTTGAGCTTTGACCAAAGCGGGCAGATCGCTTTCGCGACGCAGCAAAGGGATGTCCGGATGGCGCCTGACAATACCTGAAGCAGTGCATGGTGCGTCAAGCAAAATCGCGTCAAACAATTGTCCTGTCCACCAAGTTGGGGTATCGGCCACATCCGCACACACCACCTTGGCTTGCAAACCCAAACGCAGCAAATTCTCTTGAATACGCTCGCAACGCTCGGCATCAATCTCCAAGGCCCACACCTCTGCATCGGCATATTCCAATAAGTGCGCAGTTTTGCCGCCTGGGGCAGCGCAAGCATCCAGCACTTGTAAACGATCACCATGGCGGTCTGGCAAGCCCTTGAGCAGCAAGGGGACAGCGAGTTGGGCTGCCGCATCTTGCACAGAACACCAACCTTGGGCAAAACCTTCAATGGCTTGAACCGGTTTGGCTTGACGCAATACCAAGCCGTCTTCACCCACCGCATCTGCAAGCATGCCTTGCTCTGCCCATTGCTGCTGCAGAGTATCCCTGCCGATTTTTCGCCGGTTGACCCGCAAGCTCATGGGTGCAGCTTGTTGGCTGGCTTGCAAAATACCTTGCCAGTCGTTGGGGTAGTCGCGCTGAACCCGCTTGATCCACCACCCAGGGAAATTCCATTGTGCTGGTAAGCCTTGTAAAGCTTGGTTCATCAATGCTTTTTCTTCGCGCAAAAACCTTCTCACACAGGCGTTGATGAACGCGGCTTGCCCCCGCGTCTGCGGGTGGTGTTTGGCTGCTTCCACCAACTGGCTAACCAAGGTATGCACTGGGTACATGGCATCAGCGCCTAGCAACAGCAAACCCAAACCCGTGCATAACAAGGCATTCACTGGCGCTGAGGGCGCACGCTTGACCAACAAGTCCCTCACCGCTTGCGTGGTTTCCCAGCGTCGCAGCACCGCAAACAAAAGCGCCTGTGCCGCTGGACGCAGGGCTTGGGCGACTGAAGCCAAAGCATGGCTGTGGTTTTTGCCCTCCAAAACCATTTGCAATGCACCCGCACAGGCTTGCAATTGTCGCCACAAAGGTGGGGCTAACGGTGCCAGTTCCTCACTGTGCGCTTGCTTCATGCCAGCGGTCGAGCAGGATGGAATTGAAAGAGTTTGGCCAATAAAGCTGCAGGGTACTGAGCAATGGCGTGGTTGTAATCTGTGATGCTGGCGTTAAAGCGTTGCACTTCGGGTTGCACCAACATGTCCAAGGCCAGCCAACGCTGTTGCAAAGCCTCAGGCACATTGACATAAAACGCATCGGGGTGAATCAAGCCAGCCCAAGCCAGTTGCAGCTCAGCGCCAGCGTCTTGCAAAGCTTGCGTGCTGTCAGGCTCTAGCGGATGCGTCTGCATCCTTGACATTGCCACGGTGAGCAACCCCGCCGAGACTTGCAAGCGCGTCCATGGGTCGACTTCCAACTCTGGCAAATACGTACTGCCCCATAACTGAGGCGAGGTGGAGGCGGCAGATACGGCTTGTTGCACCACTTCTTGGTACTGCAATAGCACAGACTCGAGAGAAATGAATTGCGCACCGATGGCCGCGCGCAAACGAACCAAACGGTTGTAAGCACCCAAGGACCAAAAGATCCCTAGGGCTATGAACAACCAAAACCAGCCTGACTTCAGCATGGTAGACAAAGGCCCGCAGGCCTTTGCTTATTCCGCTGGACTCTCTTCGCTGCTGCCTTCTTGCTGCGCCAAAGCGAGTTCTTCCGCTTCGGTTTCGGCAATTTGACGGCGTTCGGCTTCGTCCATCAGGTCTTTTTCTTTGCGGGCACGGTGGTAAGCCATGCCTGAGCCTGCTGGAATCAAACGACCCACAATGACGTTTTCTTTCAAGCCACGCAACTCGTCGCGCTTGCCCATGATGGCAGCTTCGGTGAGCACACGTGTGGTTTCTTGGAAAGAAGCGGCAGAGATAAACGAATCGGTAGACAAGGAAGCCTTGGTGATACCCAGCAACAGATTGGTGTAGGTAGCTGGGATCTTGCCGTCTCTTTGCAGCGCTTCATTGGTGTTGAGCATTTCAGAACGCTCAACTTGCTCACCGCTGATGTAGCTGGTGTCACCAACGTTGTCGACTACGACACGACGCAGCATTTGTCGCACGATCACTTCAATGTGCTTGTCATTGATCTTCACGCCTTGCAAACGGTAAACGTCTTGCACTTCGTCGACGATGTAGCGGGCCAACTCTTCAATGCCCAGCAAACGCAAGATGTCTTGCGGATCGGCGGGACCGTCCACAATGCTCTCGCCCTTGTTGACCACCTGGCCTTCGTGCACCACGATGTTTTTCTCTTTGGGAATGAGTTCTTCCCAAACCGTGCCTTCAGGATCGGTGATTTGCAAGCGGATCTTGCCTTTGGTTTCTTTACCAAACGACACCGTACCGGTCATCTCAGCCAAGATGCCTTTGTCCTTGGGTGAGCGAGCTTCGAAGAGTTCGGCCACACGCGGTAAACCACCGGTGATGTCGCGGGTTTTTTGACCTTCGACAGGAATACGCGCCAACACTTCGCCTGGTCCCACGTCTTGGCCGTCACGCACTTGAATCAATGCACCGACTTGGAAGCCAATGGTCACTGAGTGGTCGGTGCCAGGAATCTTGACTTCTTTGCCAGAGGCGTCCATCAACTTCACCTGAGGACGCACCACTTTGGTAGAACCACGACGTTTCGGGTCGATGACCACCAAGGTGGACAAACCAGTGACTTCGTCCAATTGCTTGGCGACCGTCAAACCTTCTTCAACATTCTCGAACTGGGTTTTACCAGCGAACTCTGTAATCACGGGACGTGTCAACGGATCCCAGTTGGCCAAGATGGTGCCAGCTTTGATGGCTTGGTCTGGCTTGATGGCCAAAATAGCACCGTACGGCACTTTGTGGCGCTCGCGCTCACGGCCCTGCTCGTCATGAATGACGATCTCGCCCGAACGAGAAATGACCACCAACTCTTTTTTGCTGTTGGTCACATAGCGCATGGTGGCGTTAAAACCAATCACCCCGTTGGACTTGGCGTCTACACTGGAGGCAACAGCTGCACGTGAAGCCGCACCACCAATGTGGAAGGTACGCATGGTCAGCTGGGTGCCTGGCTCGCCAATGGATTGCGCCGCAATCACACCCACGGCCTCGCCCACATTGATCAAACCACCACGGCCCAAATCGCGGCCATAGCACTTGGCGCACAAACCAAAACGGGTTTCGCAATTAAGCGCAGTGCGTACTTTGATTTCATCCACGCCCAAGAGTTCAATCTCATCGATCAAATCTTCGTCCAACATATGGCCAGCGGGGACCAAAGTTTGACGAGATTCGGGATGCACCACATCTTCGGCAACAGAGCGGCCCAATACGCGGTCACGCAATGATTCGATGACCTCACCACCTTCAACGATGGCACGCATGACCTGACCATTGGCTGTGCCACAGTCGTCTTCGATGACCACCAAGTCTTGTGTCACGTCGACCAAGCGGCGTGTCAAGTAGCCTGAGTTGGCGGTTTTCAACGCCGTGTCAGCCAAGCCCTTACGTGCGCCGTGGGTGGAGATGAAGTACTGCAACACGTTCAGACCTTCGCGGAAGTTCGCGGTGATAGGCGTTTCAATGATGGAGCCATCAGGCTTAGCCATCAAACCACGCATACCCGCCAACTGGCGAATTTGGGCAGCGGAGCCGCGCGCACCCGAGTCAGCCATCATGTAGATGGAGTTGAAAGACTCTTGCTCAACTTCGTTGCCATGTCGGTCAATGGTTTTCTCTTTGCGGAGTTGATCCATCATCACCTTCGACACCGCGTCACCCGCTTTGCCCCAGATGTCCACCACCTTGTTGTAGCGCTCACCAGATGTCACCAGACCCGAGACGTATTGCTGCTCGATGTCTTTGACTTCTTTTTCTGCGCTCTCAATGATGGCGTGTTTTTCTTGCGGCACCAACATATCGTCGATACAGATGGAAATGCCTGCACGGGTTGCCAATCGGAAACCGTTTTGCAGCAACTTGTCGGCAAACACCACCGTCTCTTTCAAGCCGCATTTGCGGAAAGAAGTGTTGATGAGCTTGGAGATTTCCTTTTTCTTCAGCGCCTTGTTCAGATTGCTAAAAGGCAAGCCCTTGGGCAAGATTTCAGACAACAGCGCACGACCCACAGTGGTCTCTACCAAAGACACAGAGCTTGTGAATTCACCGGTTTCTTTGT
>CAMCWS010000065.1 GCA_945882755.1 Bordetella parapertussis
AAAGCATGTTGATGCACAACGCACCAACATGCCTCGCAAAACTCTCCCTAGATTAACTGATAAATTTGTCGATTTATACCGACAAATATTTCAATTTACAAATTCACGCCCAGGGGTGGTTCGCGGGATCAAAGCAGGCACGGTTTCCCATGCGCTGCGGATTTCAGTCATCAGGCCATGGATTTCTTCCAAAGCCGCCAAGTCATTGCGTGCGTTCACATACAGCAAACGGCGCGTGATGTAGTTATAAAGTTCATTCAAATTGGTGGCCAACTCGCCACCTTTTTCAAAATCCAAAGCACCTTGCAGGCCCAACACAATACGGCTGGCGCGGGCAATCGCTTTGCCTTTTTCAGCGATGTTGTTGTGCTGGATATGGCCTTTGGTGGTCGCCAAGCTCTCGATCAAGCCATCAAACAGCATTTGAATGAGTTCGACATTGTTGGCTTTGGAAACGCCGGTGGTGACCTTGACGTCTCCGTAACTGGCAATGGCTCTGGAATTGGCTCGCATGATCAGGTTCTCCTGTGTTCAATCGTTGACCAAGGATAGATCGGCGCCATCAGGCTGAACTTGAGATCAGGCAGCAACGGGCACCGCCCTTTCTTCGGCAGCAGCTGCCATGGTTGCAGGCGTTTGAGCGGCCTCGGCGGCAGCGGCACGTCCAGGGTTTAACTGCGACAAATCGGGCTCTAACACCTCGCGGCTGGGCTCCACGCTGGGTGCCATCGCCATCGCGGGCAAAGCTGGGGCAGGTGAGGCCGCCGCTGGGGTAGCTGCTTCCTCTGCAGGTGGCAACATCTCGTCTTCTTGCGCGGAAACAGGGTGAATCAACAAGGTGGCGGAATACGGCTCGCTCAGTCCCAAGCCAATACGGGCGTAAATCATGCCGGTGACTTGGTCCAAGGACTGCTGAATGCGCAGCACATCATCGGCTTGGCTGGTGGCGAAATCGACACCAGCTTGGTACAAACTGGCCAAATGGTGCATGGGCAACCACGACACCACCGAGCCACGCGGTGTGGGTACTTGGCGGTTGTTGGTCGGCACACCCACCGTTCCCGCTTTGCCGTGGCTATAGCCTTCCATGAACACTTGTTCAATGTGCTGGCGCAAGATGGGTTCGTAATGGGGTTTGAGGTCAGACACATGTTTGGCGTCCACGCCAGGCAAGGGAATGCCGCTCATGGCGTCCCACAGGGTTTTGCCAGCCAATTCGCCAAACAAACCATCGTCGTAGGTGGCGGGCAACTCGGCACGTGAATAACCTTGGTAAATGACGTTGACTTTGTCGATCACATACAGAACGAGCAAAAAGACCAACAAGACGCCCCAAACCAAAAACAATTGAAAGAAGCTGTTCATGAAATGCTCCTAGCGGTTTTGAAAATATGCTCCGGCGCGATTTGCAACTGCACACGCAGCTTTTTCACGACCGACGACAAAATCTGGCTGATGCGAGATTCACTCACCTCTAAAACTTCGCCAATTTCCTTGAGGTTGAGCTCTTCCACGTAATAAAGCTGCATGACCAATTGCTCGCGTTCGGGCAGCTGACCAATGGCGTTGGTGACCGCGTCCATGAACTCGGCCTCCTCCACCATCACATCGGGCTGGTGCGAGGCGTCGTCGGCAATGCTCATCACTTCTTCGGTGACCACTTCCAAGGAATAGGTTTCAAAACGACGCGCTTTGCCGCGTTCTTTTTGGAAGTCGTCGAGCTCTTTGCCCATGTACTCGGCCATTTCGGCTTGCGTGGGCGCACGGCCCAACTCGGCCGACAACACATGCAGGCTTTCGTTGTGTTCTTTGTTGAAGGCCACGGCTGAACGTGGCAAAAACGACAAGCGACGCACCTCGTCGAGCATGGCACCACGCACACGGCTGTGGGCAAAATTTTCAAAATCCACGCCCTTGCTGGCATCGAACACCCGAGAGGCTTCGAGCAAACCCATCATGCCGACCTGAATGAGTTCATCCAGTTCCATGTAGGCGGGAACACGTGCTTTCAAGTGCAAAGCTACGCGCTTGACCAAGCCAAGGTGGGCCAACACCAGTTCCTCGCCTTGTGGGCGAGATTGCTGGTACATCTGCATTGGGGAGATGGCTCTCATGTACTCTTCGTATTGCTTTGCAGCAAACGCTCCATGAAAAACTGCAAGCCGCCCGACGGATGGTCGATGGGTCGCAACTGGGTGGATAACTCGGCCAATCGGCGGAAGTCCCGCGCAGCGGCTGTGCCGGGCGCTAATTCCATGACTGACTGGTATTTTTTCAACGCGGCCAACACCATTTCATCGTTTTCGATGGACGTGAGGTAGTGAATCGACTCGCCCAAGAAACGCACGCAAACGTCGTTCAAACGCTGGTAGAGCTTCCATCCTTGGGTTTGGGTGTCCACCAAATTCGGTACCAGGTAAATTTCATCCAGCTTCATTTCCTGCGTCAACACTTTGATGGTGCCGTAAGCGTCAGCGATGGATGAGGGGTCGTCTTGGACCACGATGAAGCGGCGCTGGCAAGCAGCCAAAAACGCCAACACCGACGGCGAAATACCGGCTGCCACGTCAACGATGAGGTAGTCGATTTTTTTGCCCAAGTTGCTGAATGCCTGCACGATGCTGGCCGCTTGCAACTGGCTGAGGGCCGCGAGTTCTTGCACACCCGAGGCGCCTGGAATGAGTTGAATGCCTTGGCGGGTAGTGATGGTGATTTCTTCAAGGGTTTTTTGACCCGCCAAGAAATGGCTAAGGTTGTATTCGGCCCTTGCGCCCAAAGCGATTTGCGCGTTGGCCAAGCCAAGGTCGGCGTCAAACAACATGACATCATGACCTCGCTGGGCCAAGGCCACGGCCAAGTTGATGGAAACGGTGGTCTTGCCGACTCCGCCCTTACCGCTGGCAATGCCGATGACTTCGGTGGTTTTGGTGTTACTCATGGCTAGACCTTGTGTGTTGCGCGGCCAGACGCGAGATTCTGGCAGAAGCCATGGCCAATGTGCTGGACATGTCTTCCGGGGTTGCCTCGGTATAGCCCAGCGACAAATTCGCCAGTGCCACGGTTACCAATTCTTCGGCCTGCATTTGCAGCGACCATTCGGCTATGCGTTCGCCGCGGCTGGCGCCACTCACGCCCACATGGCCTTCGGTCAGCACCTGAATCAGGGCCCAAGGCTGGCTGGCTTCATCCAATTTGGAAATCATCAGGCTTTGCCATTGAATATGCGGGGTTGAAAGCACTCTGCGCAATGAAGACTGAGAGGCATCGGCAGGAAGAACCACGTGGAATTGTGCCTCTTTGCAGATGGCGGCAATTTCGCTGACTCGCTCGGCCATTTGAACACCCGGGGTGTCGATGATGAGGAACTTGCGCTGACCGTGTTCTTCCAGCAAAAGTTTCAAGGTGGTGACGTTGGTGGCACGGAAGCAATCCACGCCTGACTGGGCGCTGAGCAACTGGGCTTGGTTCCAAGCGCCAGCCCGTTGGTCGCTGTAACTGATGACCGCAACTTGCTCGCTGCCCCAGTTAACGCTGGCATGTTGAGCCAAGCGAGCCACCATCAAGGATTTGCCAGCACCTGAGGGACCAGCGAGCACATGCACGCCTTGGTCTGGTGCTGTGACGCTGCTGTGTTGCATGGAATGGCACAACTGGCGGCGAATTTCGTCCATCGCTGGTTCGACATCTTCAAAACTTTGGATGCTGTCAATCAGCAAGGCGCGTAAGGCCACCGGTATGGCGGCCTCTTGCAAGGCGTTGCGCAAAGGCATGAGGTTGCGGGCCAAACCCGTGCCTTGCCAAGCCATTTGCTGGCTGAGCTTGAATTCTTTGCGCAAGGTGGCGAGTTCTTCACGCACCATTTGAACGATTTCACGCCCACGCAGTGCATCACGCTCTTCGGCCATGGGCTCTGCGGGTGCCACGGTTTGCACTGGCAAGGCTTCTTCTTGGGCTTTTTTCAGCGCAGCGGCAGGCACAAAACCGGGAACATCTTCCTTGGTTGGTTTGGCTGGGCGTTTTTGTATGGTGTCATTAAGTACTTTGCCAAAAGTGGCCGGTTCGGGCTGCTCGGCTGGCACATAAACAGGCGCTTTGCTGACAGGCGTGGAAGCCAAACTGTAGGTTTTTTCGCTAGGCACGAAGGTTTCTGCCAAAGCAAGCTCGGCATTCATGGGTTCCACATCAACCGCCACGATCAACTCGGTTTTGCCTCTCACCTTGCTGGTAGAGATGACAAGCACGTCGGGGCCGTACAAGGCAACTGCCTTCTCGTTGGCCGCCCGGGTGTCACGGGCAATGATTCGCTTGAGTTCCATGGTGTTTCTCGTTGGTCAAATAAAAGGTGGGATTAGCCGCGGTTGGTGGCGTTCACTGTGTGAATCACTTTGACAGCTTGGTCATCTGGAATTTCGCTGTAGGACAACACCGTCAAATCGCTGACGCGAAAACGAACGGCCTTGGACAGCCAGCTGCGAATCAAGGGCGAGACCACCAAGACGGCGGCATGGCCTTCGTCTTCCATGGCCCGCGCTCCCATGCGCAGGGAATTGAACAGGTTTTCGGCCAAACTGGGCTCCAAAACCACGGGTTGGCCGGGTTGGCTTTGCTGCAGCACGTTGTGCAGCAGTTGCTCCAAGCCAGGCTCCAAAGTCATCACGGACAAATTGCTGGACTCGTCGACCAAGTTTTGCATGATCATGCGACCGAGCTTGGGGCGAACATAAGCCGCAAGCTGCTCGGGGTCGGTGCTGCGGGCACTCGCCTCGGTGAGCGATTCGGTGATGGAGCGCATGTCGCGGATCGACACGCCTTCGTTCAACAAATGTTGCAACACGCGGGTGACCACACCCAGCGACAGCTTGCCAGGCACCAACTCTTCCACCAGTTTGGGTGACTTGGCTGACAGCTTGTCCAAGAGTTGCTGCACTTCGTCGTGGCTGAGCAGATCAGCGGAGTTTTCGCGCAAGACTTTATTCAAATGGGTGGCAATCGCGGTGCTGGCGTCAACCACGGTGTAGCCCAAGGTACGCGCCAAATCGCGTTGAGAAGATTCGATCCATACGGCTTCCAAACCAAACGCGGGTTCGCGGGTGGGTGTACCTTGCAGCTCGCCATAGACTTGGCCGGGGTTGATGGCCAATTCACGGCCCACTTTGATTTCGCCTTTGCCGCGCACCACGCCTTTGAGCACAATGTTGTAAGAGTCGGGGTCGATGTTCAAGTCGTCGCGGATGCGCACGGGTTGCACCAAAAAGCCAAGTTCTGCAGACAGTTTTTTACGCACACCTTTGACGCGGCTCATCAATTCGCCGCCGGTTTCCACATTCACCAAAGGAATCAAACCGTAGCCAATTTCCAAGCCAATCAAGTCCACCTGATCGACATCGTCCCAATCCAAGTCTTTGGTGGCCTCGGTGGTGGCAGCGGCTTGCGCCTCGGCCACTTGCACGGCTTCGTCCTCGACCTCGCTGCGAATCACCATCAGGCCCAAACCGGCAGTCACAGCAGCCAAGGTGATGAACATCAGGTGAGGCATGCCGGGGACCAAGCCCAAGGCTGTCAAGATGATGGCGGAAATAAACAAAGCCGATGGATTGGCTAATTGGGTGTGTGCCTGCTCGGAAATCGATTCAGAGGTGGTGACACGGGTGACGATGATGGCGGTTGCCAAGGACAAGAGCAGCGCAGGAATTTGTGCCACCAAGCCGTCACCGATGGTGAGCAAGGTGTAAATCTTGCCGGACTCTGAGACCGACAAATCATGTTGGAGCACACCAATGGCTAAGCCGCCAATCAAGTTGATCAGCAAAATCAATATGCCGGCAATGGCGTCACCGCTGACAAATTTGGAAGCACCGTCCATGGCACCGAAGAAGTCGGATTCTTGGGACAACTCGGCGCGGCGTTTTTGAGCTGTGGGTTGGTCGATCACGCCAGCATTCAAGTCGGCGTCAATCGACATTTGTTTGCCAGGCATGGCGTCCAAGGTGAAACGGGCGTTCACTTCAGAGACGCGGCCCGCACCTTTGGTCACCACGATAAAGTTAATGATCATCAAAATACCAAAGATGATGAAACCCACCACATAGTTACCGGCAATCACAAACTCACCAAACGCCGCCACCACTTTGCCTGCAGCGTCGTGGCCGGTATGGCCCTCGACCAAGATGATCCGGGTTGACGCCACGTTCAGCGCCAAGCGCAACATCGTGGCAAACAACAATACAGTGGGGAAGGATGAAAACTCCAGCGGTTTGCGGGTGCTGATGGCGATCATGATGATCACCAAGCTAATCACAATATTAAAAGTAAACAAAAAGTCCAATAAAAGCGGCGGCAACGGCAAAACCAACATGGCCATGATCAACAACACCAAGACGGGAATGCCCAATCCGGTGTAGTCAAACTTGGTCAAGTTCTGTCGAATCGTTGACAGGGTTAAGGTGCTCATGGTCGTTTTGTCACTGTTTTTGAAGCATTAAGGGTTCTTTTTCCAAGCGTTTTTCAACGCCCTCAGGGTGATGAAGCAAGCCATGTGCCAGCTTCCTGTATCCGCTTTGGCTTGACACGAGGTGTTTGCAACCACCGGCAAACCATGGCCTGTCACGGTTCTTGCTTAAATGCTCTGTCTTTTATGGGAAGCATTGAACGGATATGAACTTATCTGCATTGAATTCAGGCCTAGCGCCTAGCGCCACCCCCGTCTCCACCGAGGCAAACAATCTGGGTGGGGCGCTGTCACGCCCCTCCTCAGGCAGCCAGTCGGGCGAGGACTTTGCCGCGTTCTTGCGACATCAAATTGCCTCGCTGCAGACACCTCAACGGCAAGAGCTTGCCGCTGACAGCGCGGACAAACCCTCTAAGAAAAGCCCAACCGCCACTGCCACCAAGGGCATGCTGGAGCAGCAAGCTTTGCGCCAAGCTTTCCATCCCAATCAATATTTACACGCCAAAACACCGGGCTCTAAAGGCATGGGCATGCTGGCCCCAGGCGGACATTTCGCCAAACAGCTGCCACCTGCCCAGCCCCATGAGGCGAAATCCAACGTGGCTGAGGCTGGACACCGTAAATCACTGGTTGAGGCCAAGGATTCGGCTCAGCCAAGCCACCAAGCAGAGACCGCCACGCAAAGGGCTGGCCAGTCAGATGAACTTGCGTCGCAAAAAAACCAAAGCTTAGAGGAAGCCAAGACCTTGGATTCCCAAGAGGGACAAGCCTTGCAGTCGATTGCCCTGAGCCCTGAGGTCGAGATCATCACGGTGGCACAACCGGCCCCCAGCGACAAAAGCTTGACCGATTTTGCTTTGGCCATGGGCCTAGACGCTGAACAAATCAAGACCTTGTTAGGTGATGACGCAGCAGCTGAGGTGCAAACCACCGCGCCAGCAGCAACCACTCAACAGATCTTGGCCATGAACACCCTGCCCGGCTTGGGTTTGAGCAACCCGCTCACAAGCGCTACCCCAGCCCTGAGCGACGTCACCATCAACACGTTAAATGCCTCAAGTACCCCTGCCCAAGCGGCACTTGGCACACAAGCGGTTCTTAGCCAAGCCCTGCCCCTTGCAACCGAAGTCACCACCGAAGAGATGAAACCCATCGGCCTGGAAGTCCAGTGGAGTTCCGCCTCAGCAGACTTGGCAGCCAACAAACAACTCAACCCGAGCGTCAACTTAGCTCAGGCTGTCGTTGCACAAGCCAGCGACACGCCAGACAACATCAGCACCTTGGCGGTGTTGTCCATGATGGACGCGGATTTGCGCCCAGAAGACATTGACCGCTTGAACGAAGAGTTCAACAAACTGAGCGCCATCGATGACAGCAGCACCTCGCCAGAAAGCACCTCAGGTGGTGCCGTGGCCAACAACCGCGGTGCTTCGCCAAGCAGCACCACGGCTGCCCAGACCTTGAAAAACCACCCTGACATGGCGCAGACCTTTGAAAAACTCAGTCAAAAACTAGCCACCGAGATGGCCAGTCGCATGAATGACCAACTGAACGCGGGTGAATGGAAGATGAAATTTGCCCTCAAGCCCGCCAGTTTGGGCTTGGTCGATGTACAACTTGAAATGCGTGATGGACAATTGAGCGCTCAGTTCCAAGCCGAGAACGGCTTGACCAAAGACTTGATTCAAAATGGCAGCGCCCGATTGAAAGAAGCTTTGGCTGAACTTGGCATGAACAATGCATATGTTTCTGTAGGACAGGATAACCGTCAGTCGTCGCAAGGTGGCTCGGGACAATCTGGCCAACGCCAAGCCGCAGCGGACAATCGTGTCACACTCGGCGCAAACGGCGTGGGCGAAGAAGAAAACGCAGCAACACCAGCGCGTCACAGCAACAGTGCTTTGTTTGACACCTATGCATGACGACAAATGAATGAAAGAGGAGTAAATCATGGCAACAGCAGCACCTGAAGCAACCCCTGCAGAGGGTTCAGAAGAACCGAAAAAGAAAAAACCGATATTGCTGATCGCAGGCATTGCGGTCTTGTCTCTCGTGGTGACGGTTGGCGTGGCCTTTGGTACTTTGTATTTCTCTGGTTTTTACGAGAAAAAAGCCGAACTCGCCGCCATGGACAAGCTTGAAGAGCTAGAAGCCGCCGCCACCAAAGCCAAGGACGAAGCGCCTTCTAAGTTAAAGAAAGAAGCGCCCGAAGCCACCCGCTTTGAAAAGAACTATTTCCAAATTGAAAAAGAGCTGATGACCAACATCACGGGCTCGAAAAAAGTCATGGTGGTGCAACTCGCCGTCATGACCCACTACGACACCCGTGTGTTTGACAACATCAAAAAGCATGAGTTCGCGCTGCGCTCAGCCATGCTAGACATCATGCGCCAGTCCACTGAAGCCGAAGCCAGCAAGCCTGAATTTCGCAAAGAACTCGCCGTCAAGCTCAAAGACATCATGAATGAAATGCTCGAGCAGTACGAAGACTTCGGCGGTATCGAAGAAGTCATGTTCACTTCCTTTGTGATGCAGTAACTTCCCCATGGCTACCCGACAAAACTTACTCAGTCCCGAAGAGCTCACGGCCTTGGCCGAGGGCTTGAAGGACGGATCGCTCGAATCGGACACCGGTTTCAACACCAAGGTCCGGGTACGCAAACACGACCTGGCCAGCGAAAACAGCAGCTTGGGCGTGAATGTGTCGGCCATCGACATGATCAACGAGCGGTTCATCCGAATGTTTCGTTTGGGTTTGCTGGAAGTCTTGCGCACCACGCCGCGTGTGAACCCGACACGGGTGCAAATTTTGAAGTTTGGCGATTACATCAAAACCCTCAAAGCACCCCTGTCAGTCAATACCGTTCGCATCAGCCCGATGCGCGGCAACTCGGTCATCATCATCGACCCCAATGTGGTGTTCAGTTCTTTGGACAGTTTTTTTGGCGGTTTTGGCAAAGGCGTCTCCGACCTGCCACCTGGTCGGATGTTCACGGCCACCGAGACCCGCATCATTCATATCATTCTCAGCGTGTTTTTCCGCTCGCTCAAAGAGGCTTGGAATCCGATCTTGGAAATCGACTGCGAACAAGTCAGCGCCGAGATCAACCCACAGTTTGCGCAAATTGCCGACGAAAACGACTTGGTGGTTCTGACCCGCTTTGACGCCGAAGCCACCGCATCGGGCGGCAAAGGCTTTATGGACTTGGTCTACCCCTACGCCACCTTGAAGCCCTTGCGCGACTTGCTGCGCAACCGCGTCTCGACCAGCGATGGCAATGAAGAGTCCGACAAAATTTGGCGCGAAGACTTGGCAGTCGCCGTTGGCGACTCCGAACTCGATGTACGTGTGATGATGGGCGAGATCAAAACCTCGCTCTACCACCTGCAAAACATGAAGGAGGGCGATATGCTTTTCTTCAAGAAACCCGACCAGGCGCAATTCCTGGCCAACGGCGTCCCCACCTTTGGGGTCAATATCGGCACGCGTGGCTCCAATGTGGCCGTGCGGGTTGAAAAACAAATTGTCCCCGGACAGCTTTGAGACAGGAAAGCACCATGAACGACACTACCGAAACCCAAGACGAAACGCCTCCCACATCAGAGGAGTTTCAGGTCAGCCAACCCGGCAATATCAATCCGGAAGTGCTGCAAAACATCTCGGTCACCCTCTCCATCGAGGTGGGACGCACCAACATCAAAATCAAAGATTTGATGCGCCTGACCCAAGGCAGCGTGGTCGAACTCGACCGCATTGCCGGTGAACCGCTAGACCTGTTGGTGAATGAAACTGTGGTGGCGCAAGGCGAGGTGGTGCTGGTCAATGACCGCTACGGCATACGACTCACCCGAGTCGTACCCTCCACCGATCGCCTGCAATCGATCTAAATTAACCGCCAGAGGCAATTTTGCGACCGTTCAAAGACTGAACGGGGCGAGCATTGAGCTTGAAGGGGAATTTTGCCAACTGTTGCTTGGAAATATCCACTGGCGTCTTCAAGATGTAGAACTGCACACCCTCGGTACAAGGGGGTGTTGTCAATGAGCCTTCATAGTTATAGAAAGCCATTTCCTTGGGCAGCATGCTGGCGGGGTTGAAAGTTACCTTGGGTGGCAAAAACTCCTCGCCCTCTTTGGGTGGCAAATTCGCCCACAGGGTTTTGATGGCGGCGCTGTCCTTGCCCTCGTTCAGCATGACACCAATCACTGCCAGCTTGCCTTCTTTGCTCTTGTGAACAAAGTGGGCCACCATGCTGGCGTTCTTACCATCGATCTGCTCTTCAGAAGGGCGGTGAAAGTGAAACTGCAGCAAATCGAAACTCTCTTTGCCAATCGTCAAGGTGCTGCCAGGCTCGGTATTAACTTGGATGGTGTGGCCGTTGTTCAAGATTTTCAGCGGGCCTTCCTTGTAGTCCACGCTTAAAGTGTCTTTAGACTTGTCAAAGGGTCCGACGATATTCAGAGGTGACTGCTTCTTGCCCTTGCCGCAAACAGGAAAAGCGTCGCCCCAGTGTTCGGGGCCGTTGTCGCCTTCATAGCCCCAATGGACTGCGTGGGCTTTGTCGTCTTTTTTGGCGTTGGCATCTTTGCTGTCAGCCTCTTTGTCGGTAGATTTTTTACATTCCGACAAGACTTTGACTTTTTGACCCGCTGCAGCCAAGGCGTTTTGCGCCGCGCAAACGGTTTGCAAACGGTTGCTCCACTCGGCCATTTCCAAGGCTTTTTGGTAAGAGGCGATGGTCTCAGGGTCTTGCGCACCTTTGGTCAACAAGCGCAGGGACGCCATACCCACTTGCCGCTCAGCGCTCAAGCTTTTTTGGGCTTTGTACAAAAGCTCAACGTCTTGCAAAACAATACCATTGGCAAAGGCCGACTTCAGGGCTTCCAGTTCCTGAACAGATGTATTCTCTGGCTCATCTTTGGGTAGCAGAGAAGCAGCGGCTTCTTCTTGCACTTTCTCCAAAGATTCTTTGGCTTCGTCAAGCTGTTCGCTCAACTCTGCGACTTGTTCATTCAAATGTTTTTTGGCGGAAAAATTCCAGTACGCCAGCGTTGCGGTAGCTACCAGACAAATTCCCAGCAAAATTTCCAGGATCAGACGCAAATATTTTTTCATGGCTACTCAAAAAGGTTTTTGAAAAGAAATCCAGTTCAGGGCGGATTCTCGCCCAAGATGCTATGAGTCTTATCGGTTTGAACAGGTCATGACTTTAATTTTTAGGGGTAAAAATACTTCCAAATGATTCATATTCTGCTTTCAAAGTGCATTAACAGCTTTCGCTGCATCACCTCAAGCCCGAACAAACACCGTGACCAGCGGTTTTTCGCCCACTTGGCGGCTCCAGTGCCCATGCACCGCGGGATCGAAAGCCGCGCCCTCAGGCAGCAAGTCAGCCGAGAAAAAATGCTGGCCCGGCCCAAACACCTTGGACGAGCCATCTTGCAACCCAATCTCCATCTGGCCTTGCAAGATGAACACCCATTGCGGGTGGCTGCTGACATGGAACTCGCTCCTGAAGCCCACCGGGCTTTCGCGCAGTTGCAAGCCATGGGTCGGCAACAAGGCGCTCAAGCGGGCTTTTTCTGTACCCTGATCTAATGCCACGGCTTCCTCGCGAAAGCGGGCACGGCCATCGGTGTCGGTGAATAAAACGGTGAGGGTAAATGACGTCATTGAGCCATCATAAAGAACCGGCTGGCTACAATCTGACCTCCTTTCACAGCCTCTGGATCTACACCATGACCCGCTGCACTTCTCTCAAGGCTCAGCCATGAGCCGCAAAGTTTTCATCAAAACCTTTGGCTGCCAAATGAACGAGTACGACTCGGACAAGATGGC
>CAMCWS010000066.1 GCA_945882755.1 Bordetella parapertussis
GGCATTCAAACCAATATTGCTTTGCACCGCGAACTCATGATGGACCCAGGCTTTATTGCAGGCGGCACCAATATCCACTATTTGGAAGAGTGGTTGGTCGTGAGAGCGTCTGCAGTTTGATGTTCGAATTGATCCTGCTGTGTGCGCAAGAGCAAGTCGAGACCATCAGTGAAGCGCTCTTGGCCTTAGATGCGTTGAGCGTCTCTGTAGAAGACGCCGACGCCCACACCGAGCAAGAGCAAGCTTTGTTTGGTGAACCTGGCATGCCTGCACCTGCATCAGGCTGGCTTCACTCGCAGGTGGTTGCGTTGTTTGCCGAGCAAGCTTTGGCCGAGCAAGCCGCTCACCTGTTAAAGCTCCAAGATTTTTTTGACCATGCAAGCATTATTCGTATCGCTGAAGTGCCACCCCAAGATTGGGTGCGCTTAACCCAGTCGCAATTTGAACCGGTTGAAATCACCCCTGAGATGTGGGTAGTTCCCACTTGGCATGAAGCCCCCGCCCAAGCCAGCAAGGTGATTCGTTTAGACCCTGGTTTGGCTTTTGGCACGGGCACCCATCCCACCACGCGCATGTGCTTGCGCTGGATTGCCCATAATTTGGAACCTGCAAGTCGCGTACTGGATTACGGTTGTGGGTCGGGCATTTTGGCCATTGGCGCTGCCATGTGTGGTGCGCACAGCGTGGACGCTGTGGACATTGATACCGACGCCGTGACAGCAGCCCAAGCGAACGCTGCCGCCAACCACGTGCTTGTGCACACAGGTTTGCCTGATATGGCCCAAGGGGTCTATGGCTTGGTGGTCGCCAACATTTTGGCCGCACCCTTGAAGGTGCTGGCTCCCTTGTTATGTGGTCATGTAAAGCAGGGCGGACACTTGCTTTTGGCTGGTATTTTGAGCCGACAGGTTGAAGAAATACAACTCGCTTATGCCCCCTATATCCAACTCCAAGTCGCCGATACACAAGACGGTTGGGTGTTGATGGCGGCCTAAAATCGACTTATGTCGATAGTCACCCTTTGTCCTCAGTGCAAGACTGCTTTTGCGATCCAAGCTGAGCATTACAGCGCAGCCGATGCATGGGTGCGTTGTGGGCGATGTGCCCATGTGTTTGAGGTCGATCAGCATTTGTTTGAAATTGATCCCACACAAGGCGAAACCGAAACCCCGGTCAAAGAGTCCCCAGTTGTTGATGTGCCTGTTGCTCCTCCTCCAATGCCTGAGGTTGCAGCGCCGCTAACGCCACCCGTATGGCAACCTGTTAGCCCGCCAAGCGCTGCATTGGCGGTGGTGGTGGCGCTGCTGGCATCAGCCGTGTTACTGGGGCAAGTACTTGTGTTTCAGCGCGATAAATTGGTGGCAATGAACCTCAGTGTGTCGCCATTTTTCAATTCTGTTTGTCAGGTCTTAGGCTGCCGAGTGGATTGGCCCAAAGAGCCCGAAAAAGTCGCCATAGACAGCACCAACTTTAAACAAATCGGTGTCGATCAATTCTCTTTTACCTTGGCAGTGAAAAATCAAGCTGCTTATTTTTTGGGTTCGCCAGCGCTTGAACTCACCCTCACCAACGATGAGGAAGGGGATGTGGTGCGCAAGGTATGGTTAGCAGAGGAGATAGACCTGCCGACCGTACTCAAACCGCTGCGTACCCAAACAGTGGAAATGGTTTTTTCTGTGGAAGAACCGGTGGCTGGCAAAATTAACGGTTACCGTGCCTTACTTTTTTACCCTTAACAAACATAGGATTTTTCATGGCAGCACTGATTTGCGGTTCTTTGGCTTTTGACACCATCATGCATTTTGAAGGGCGCTTCAAAGAGCAAATTCTTGCTGAGCAGCTTCACATACTGAATGTGTCTTTTCTGGTCCCCCGTTTGCAGCGCGATTTTGGTGGGTGTGCTGGAAATATCGCTTACAGCATGAAACTTTTGGGTGCGCAGCCTTTGCCCATGGCCACCTTAGGAAACGACGGTGCCAGCTATCTACAACGATTACAAGACCTTGGCATTTCAACCAAGCACATCAAGACGATTGAAGATACCTACACAGCCCAAGCCATGATCATGACCGATTTGGACAATAACCAAATCACCGCCTTCCACCCTGGCGCCATGATGCAAGCCCACGCTTTGCATGTGGAGAAACATCCGGATATCCGTCTGGGCATCATCTCACCCGACGGGCGAGATGCCATGCTTTCACATGCACAGCAGATGGCCGAGGCAGGCATTCCTTTTGTCTTCGACCCTGGCCAAGGCTTGCCCATGTTCGATGGCCAAGAATTACGCCATTTCATTGAGTTGGCAACATGGGTCACAGTGAATGACTATGAAGGAAAAATGCTGAGTGACCGCACGGGGTGGAGTTCAGCCGAGATCTCTTCCCATGTGAAAGGCCTGATCGTGACCTTGGGCGCTCAGGGTTGTGAAGTTTGGCAGCAGGGCCATAAACATTTGGTGGATCCAGTGAAAGCCCAAGCTGTGGTCGACCCTACGGGTTGCGGCGATGCATGGCGTGGCGCTTTGCTGTTCGGTTTAGAGCAAGGCTGGGATTTGCTTAAGTGTGCCGAGCTAGGTAACCGAGTGGGTGCAATCAAAATAGCCAGTCGTGGCCCCCAAAATTACCAACTGACATAAAAAAACCCGGTGCATGCACCGGGTTGGGAGTGGGCGAAAGTCCCTGACTGAATCAGTTAGGGCTTTGTCGCTGTCGGAAAAGGCCAAGCAGCTTGTGGGTTCAGCGTGGTTTGTGCCACATGTTGCACTGCTGAAGGTTTAGCTACGTGCGCAGCCGGTTTTGAAGCGGCTACTTTCTTAGCGATTGGTTTTTTTTTTGCAGCAACCTTTTTAGCGGGTGCTTTTTTAGCGGCTGGCTTTTTTTTTGCTGCAGGCTTCTTGGCCGGTGCCTTTTTAGCAACCGGCTTTTTCTTAGCAGCTGGTTTTTTAGCAGGTGCTTTTTTCGCTACAGGCTTCTTAGCAGGTGCTTTTTTAGCAACCGGCTTTTTCTTAGCTGCTGGTTTTTTAGCAGGTGCTTTTTTAGCGACTGGTTTTTTCTTCGCTACAGGTTTCTTAGCAGCCACTTTTTTTGCGGCTGGTTTCTTAGCAACAGCTTTTTTTGCTGCTGGCTTCTTCTTTGCTGCTGGTTTTTTTGCAGCGGTTTTTTTTGCAGTTGCCATTAGATACTCCTAGATCAAGTTTTCAGATCGTTGGTTCAAAACACTTGGCTCTTCATCAAAGCCAAGAGATTCATGGAACTGAACAGGTGTCCAATTCCATGAACGGGGTAAGTCCAAGCACCGGTGACTGGATTGAAGTCAGAAAGTGTTTGAACAAAGAGGTCATGCATGGTGTCAATCAATCCCAAGACAGCGCACCGCCGGTTTGGTACTCAATCACGCGTGTTTCAAAGAAATTGCGTTCCTTTTTCAAATCAATCATTTCGCTCATCCAAGGAAATGGATTTTCTTCGTTAGGGTACAAAGTCTCAAGACCAATTTGGGTGGCGCGGCGATTGGCAATATAGCGCAAATAGCCCTTGAACATGGAAGCGTTCATGCCCAGCACACCACGCGGCATGGTGTCTTCTGCGTATCGGTACTCAAGTTCAACAGCTTGGTGAAACAAATCGATGATGTCTGCCTTGAACTCACTTGTCCACAAATGCGGATTTTCAAGTTTGATTTGGTTGATCAGATCGATACCGAAGTTGCAATGCATAGACTCATCGCGCAAGATGTACTGGTATTGCTCGGCCGCACCGGTCATTTTGTTTTGGCGACCCAAGGCCAAAATTTGGGTAAAGCCCACGTAAAAGAACAGGCCTTCCATCAAGCATGCAAAAACGATGAGCGACTTGAGAAGGGTTTGGTCGGTCTCTGGGGTGCCCGTATGAAAATGGGGATCCATGATTGCAGCGATAAAGGGAATCAAGAACTCGTCTTTATTGCGAATGGATGGCACTTCGTTGTAAGCATTGAAGATTTCGCTCTCATCCAACCCCAAAGATTCAACGATGTATTGGTAGGCGTGGGTATGAATGGCTTCTTCAAAGGCTTGACGCAGCAAAAACTGTCTGCATTCAGGTGCTGTGATGTGGCGGTAGGTGCCCAGCACAATATTGTTGGCCGCCAATGAGTCAGCAGTCACAAAAAAACCTAAATTGCGCTTGATGATCCGTCGCTCATCTTCGGTCAGGCCGTTGGGGTCTTTCCACAAGGCGATGTCGCGGGTCATGTTGACCTCTTGCGGCATCCAGTGGTTGGCACAGGTGGCGAGGTATTTCTCCCAAGCCCATTTGTATTTAAAGGGAACCAACTGGTTGACGTCGGTTTGACCATTGATGATGCGCTTGTCAGCAGCGTTCACACGTTTGGTTTCGGTCGTTTTGGTAGGCGCAGCAGGGGCGGTGGTTGGGGTGGTTGACACAACGGCACCATCGTCAAGAACCCGCGTGGTGGGGGAGGGCGATGCAACCGCAGGCGGCGGTGAAACATTTCCTTGCAAAGGAACGGGCGACAGTGGCAGTACTTCTTCTTCCCAGGTCAACATAGTGGTGCATCCATCATTCTGATTATCAATGGAGAAATGAGAAATTCACAGAATTCATTCACATTCCTCTCGGGCTTTGTTGTTGATTTGCGTCGGCGCACACGGTTGTATGCGCTTGGCAAACATGGAGTTGTTATTGACAGGCCTCACAGGTGGGGTCCTCAATGCCGCACACCTTGATGTCAGTTGCCGGTGTTTGCGCTTGAACTTGAGCGCGCGCACTTGCTGCAGCAATTTCCATGGCGCTCAAACCGGAGCCAGAGCCAGAGGCCACGGCGTTGTGCGAACCGGATTGGACTGTAGATTTTTCAACCTGTGTGGCGCTGGTGGTGCGCAAATAGTAGGTGGTTTTGAGGCCGCGCAACCATGCAAGTTTGTAGGTTTCGTCGAGTTTTTTACCTGATGCACCGGCCATGTAAATATTGAGAGATTGCGCTTGGTCTATCCATTTTTGACGACGTGCGGCAGCCTCGACCAGCCACTGTGTTTCCACTTCGAAGGCGGTTGCATACAAATCTTTGAGGTCTTGGGGAACGCGGTCTATGGGTCGCAAAGAGCCGTCAAAGTGTTTGAGATCCATGACCATCACATCGTCCCACAGGCCAAGGCGTTTGAGATCCTTGACCAAATAAGCGTTGATGATGGTGAACTCGCCCGACAGATTGGACTTGACAGACAAGTTACCAAAACAGGGTTCAATCGAGGCGTCAACGCCTACGATATTGGAGATGGTGGCAGTCGGTGCAATCGCGACACAGTTGGAGTTGCGCATACCGTCAGTCTTGATTTTTTGACGCAACACTTCCCAGTCCAAGGTGGTGCTGCGATCCGCTTCAATATAGCCACCGCGGGCTTTTTCCAGCAGGTCCAGGGTGTCCAACGGGAGAATGCCTTGATCCCATAAGGAACCTTGGTAAGTGGAGTAGCGACCGCGCTCTTTGGCAAGCTCTGTGGACGCCCAGTAAGCGTAATAGCAAACAGCTTCCATGGAGCGATCGGCGAATTCAACCGCCGCTTTGGACGCATAAGGCACACGCATTTCATACAAACTGTCTTGAAAAGCCATGATGCCCATGCCAACAGGACGGTGTTTGAAGTTGGAGTCGCGGGCTTTCTTGACGGCGTAGTAGTTGATGTCGATCACGTTATCGAGCATGCGCATGGCAGTATTGACTGTGCGCTTGAGTTTGTCGTGGTCGAGTTCTGGTCCGTTTGCGCCTTGTTTAAGGTGTTGAATGAGGTTGACCGAGCCCAAGTTGCAAACAGCGGTTTCAGTGTCGCTGGTATTGAGGGTGATTTCAGTACACAGGTTGGAGGAATGCACCACGCCGACATGTTGCTGGGGTGAGCGCACATTGCAGGCATCTTTGAAAGTGATCCAAGGATGGCCTGTTTCAAACAGCATGGTCAGCATCTTGCGCCACAGATCGGCAGCTTGCAAAGTCTTGGTTGGCTGAATCAGGCCTTGCTTGGCTTGTGTTTCATAGTTGGTATAGGCCTTCTCAAACTCACTGCCGAATTTATCGTGCAAGTCTGGCGTGGTTGAAGGGGAGAACAATGTCCACTCGCCTTTTTCCATGACGCGGCGCATGAAAAGGTCGGGGATCCAGTTGGCGGTGTTCATGTCGTGCGTACGGCGACGATCATCGCCGGTGTTTTTGCGCAACTCTAAGAACTCTTCAATATCCAAGTGCCAAGTTTCCAAATAGGTGCAAACGGCGCCTTTGCGCTTGCCGCCTTGGTTAACTGCCACCGCGGTGTCATTGACGACCTTGAGGAAGGGCACAACGCCTTGCGACTCGCCGTTGGTGCCCTTGATGTGAGAACCCAAGGCACGCACACGAGACCAGTCGTTGCCCAAACCGCCAGCGAATTTGGAGAGCAATGCATTTTCTTTGATGGACTCGTAAATGCCGTCTAAATCATCAGGCACGGTGGTCAGGTAGCAGCTAGACAGCTGTGGACGCAAAGTACCGCTGTTGAAAAGAGTGGGTGTGCTGGACATGAAGTCAAAGGAAGACAGCACTTCATAAAACTCGATTGCACGGTCTTCGCGGTTGACTTCGCCTAGGGACAAGCCCATGGCGACGCGCATGAAAAAAGACTGAGGCAATTCAATGCGCTGCTTGCGTACATGCAAGAAATAGCGGTCATATAAGGTTTGCAAGCCTAAGTAATCGAACTGAAGATCGCGCTCAGCTTTGAGCGCTTTGGCCAAACGAGCCAAGTCAAATTGCAGCAGACGGGCATCCAGGAGTTCGTTGTCGACCCCTTTTTTGATGCAACTAGCGAAGTTGTCTACATAGTTTTGGGCCATTTCTGCTTGGGTAACTTCCTTGCCCCAGACTTCTTTGGCAATGGAGTACATCAACAAGCGGGCTGTGGCGTAGGTGTAATCGGGTTCTTTTTCGATCAGTGTGCGCGCCGCAAGCACTGACGCTTTGTGTACCTCTTCCATGGGAATGCCGTCGTAGAGGTTTCGCATGGTTTCATTGAGGATTGGCTCTGCTTGGATGTCTGCATTCAGACCTGCGCAAGCAGCTTCTACCAATCCACGCATGCGCGCCATGTCGAGCACCATGCGTTTGCCGCCGTCGATCACGTGCAACACGGGCTCGGAGGGGTTGGCTGGTTCTTTGTGAGCGGCACGCTCTTGGGTTCTTCTTTCACGGTACAAAACATAGGCACGCGCCACTTCGTGGTGACTGCCGCGCATGAGACCGAGCTCGACTTGGTCTTGTACATCTTCAATGTGGAAGGTGCCACCGCCTGGGCGTGAGCGCATGAGGGCGCGCACAACGGCTTGGGTGAGTTGGTCAACAGTTTCGCGCACACTGGCGGATGCGGCGCCTTGCGTGCCGTGGACGGCCAAGAAAGCCTTCATCATGGCCACAGCAATTTTGGCTGGCTCAAAAGGAACCACTGCGCCATTGCGTCGAATGATTTGGTAGTTGCTTAGGTTGGTCTGTAGTGCAGAGGACTTGTTGGCGTCAGTCAAGTCAGCAGGGTTGACATAGTTGGTGCTGACTGCAGAGGAGGAAGCAATTTGCATCTTGATTTAATTCCTGTTGTTCTGAATGCTTTGGTTAACGTATGAATTGCTGCTTGTTTCTGAGAACATGCAAAAAACAAAATGTGACTACCCCACACTATATATGGGGTCGAAACTCTTTTCAACACACTACGTGTAGTGTTTGCGAAAAAAATGTGAATTCACTAAATTAAGCCAAGCTCTGCTGGAAAGTACGTAGCTTTCAGACCAACACCTTGTTGCAAATACCGCCAAATAAAACCCGCGCCTGGGTCTTTTTTCCGTTCTGGCGCGATATGTTCGTGCCCTGCAATGAAAGAAATTGGGTATTGCGTCATAAGCATGGGCAAAAGAGAAATTAAACTTTCGTATTGGTATGCGCTGAAAGATTCGCCCTCTAAGCCTTCGAGTTCAATGCCAATAGAAAAGTCATTGCAATTGCTGCGCTCTGCGTGGGTTGACACACCGGCATGCCAAGCGCGCTGGTCACAGCTGACGAACTGAATTAATTCGCCACCACGGCGAATCAGAAAATGCGCAGAAACTTTGACGCCACGCAGTTGGTCGTAATAAGTATGGTTGTCATGGTCAAGGGTATTGGTGAAAAACTGTTCGATGGCGTCGCCACTGAACTGTCCTGGGGGCAAGCTGATGGAATGCAGCACCACTAGATCGGTTGAAACGCCTGAAGGCCTGGCTTCGAAGTTGGGTGAGGGGACGTGCTTGGCGAACCTGTACCAACCCTTGGACCAGCAAGCGGACATATTGGCTAGCTTTCCTTGGCGTCGCGGTGCGCTGAGCTGCAATAAAAACCCAGTGAGCCCTCTAGGGCATCAGACTGGGGCAGATGAAGATCGCAATGTCCACATCGCACCATGTGCTGAGCCTTGTTAGTTTGGCTCGCATCATCTTGTGTGTTGTTTCTGTTACGGCGCTGCATTTTCAGCCACCAAATCACCAAGCCAATAAGGACAAGCAGTAAGAGATATTTCATAGGACTTTGTGCAACAGCACTTCCAGCACAAAGCGCGACCCGACATAGGCCAGCAGCAACATGGCCGAGCCCAAATAAAGCAAGCGAATTGCTAAGGGGCCGCGCCACCCCCGAGCTTGACGTCCCCAAATCAGCACAGCATAGGTCAGCCAGGCCATGATCGATAAAACGGTTTTATGGTCCCAGCGCAAAGCGTTGTCTGGCCCATACAAGCGTTCACCAAACAAAAGCCCTACAAAAAGCGTGGCTGTGAGCAGGAAAAAACCAATGTGTACAAAGCGAAATGTGAGCCGCTCTAGGGTCATCAGGGGCAAGCCAGAGGGGTCAGCTTCAGCCAAGCGAATTTGATGTTCTGCTCGGTTCATCAAGCCTGCATGCACCACGGCAGCAGCAAATAAAGCATAAGAGGCCATGCCCAGCGCCCAGTGCAGAGGCAGCCACAACGAGGCCGCAGCATGTAAATCTTGTCCCGGGAAAAACAGTGGCAACAACACCGCCACCAAACCTGCACCCGAGAGGACCCAGCGGGTTTTCATTTGGGGAAACCAATGGTGTTCCAGTGTGTAGACCATCACTACCAGCCAAGCGGTGGCGGACAAAGCGGGGGCGAAACCAAAGCGAGGCGTGGTGTCGGGTTCGGGGATGAGGCTGGCCAAGACGCTCAGGCCATGGAATAGCGAAATCACCCAAAGGTAATTGCGGCTTTGTTGGGGAGAAAGCCTGCCGCCTAAGAGTGCGCCCAGCGCATAAGCCAAAGCGGCTACCAAACCCCATACCGTGCTGAAGGTTGATGCGCTGAATACAATCATGCAGACAGTTTAGCGTCTTGTCGCCCTTCAGGGCGTATCCCCCCGATTTCTTTCAGGCATCAACCATGGCAACCGCCCTCAGCGACAAACTCTCCAAGCTGGTCAAACAGATCAGCGGCCAAGCCCGTATCACCGAGGCCAATGTCAGCGATATGTTGCGCGAAGTGCGCATGGCTTTGCTCGAAGCCGACGTGGCGCTGCCGGTGGTGCGTGACTTCATCGCCCGTGTGAAAGACAAGGCCTTGGGGCAAGAGGTGTTGAGTTCGCTCACGCCCGGTCAAGTGCTGGTGAGCATCGTGCAAAAAGAGCTGGCTGCCACCATGGGCGAGGGCGTGTCGGACATCGATTTGGCAGCGCAACCGCCTGCGGTGATCTTGATGGCGGGTTTGCAGGGTGCGGGTAAAACCACCACCACCGCCAAATTGGCCAAGCACCTGATCACCAAGCGCAAAAAGAAAGTGCTCACCGTGTCAGCCGACGTTTACCGTCCAGCGGCTATTGAGCAACTTAAAACAGTGACGGCGCAAGCTGGCGCTGAATGGTTTGCCTCAGATGCCAGCCAAAAACCGGCGGACATTGTGTTGGCTGCCTTGGATTACGCGAAAAAACATTATTTCGATGTGCTGCTGGTGGACACCGCCGGTCGCTTAGCCATCGATGAAGCTTTGATGCAAGAAATCAAAGCACTGCACGCAGCGGTCAAGCCTATTGAGACACTCTTTGTGGTCGACGCCATGATGGGTCAAGACGCTGTCAACACCGCACGGGCTTTTAAAGAGGCCTTGCCACTCACCGGCATTGTGCTGACCAAAACCGATGGCGATTCGCGTGGTGGCGCGGCCCTGTCGGTGCGGCAAATCACCGGTGTCCCCATCAAGTTTGCGGGTACCAGCGAAAAAATCGATGGTTTAGAAGCTTTTGACGCCGAGCGACATGCTGGTCGTATTTTGGGCATGGGCGACATCGTCGCTTTGGTTGAGCAGGTGACGGCCAACATCGATATCGACGCCGCTCAAAAAATGGCCGCCAAGATGAAAAGCGGCGATGGCTTCGATTTAAACGACTTCTTGGCGCAAATCCAGCAGATGAAGCAAATGGGTGGTTTGTCGAGCTTGATGGACAAACTCCCCAGCCAACTGACCGCCAAAGCGGGCGCTGTGAACTTTGACAAGGCAGAGAAAGATATCTTGAAAAAGCAGGGCATCATCCACAGCATGACCCCCAAAGAGCGCACCAAGCCAGACTTGATCAAAGCCACGCGCAAACGCCGCATTGCTGCAGGGGCTGGCGTTCAGGTGCAAGACGTCAACCGACTGCTCAACGAATTTGGCCAAATGCAAGACATGATGAAAAAAATGCGCGGCGGAGGCCTGATGAAGATGATGAAAAAACTCGGCGGCATGAAAGGCATGCCCGGCGGCTTCCCAGGGATGCCGCGTTAGTCTTTCAGCAGCACTTGGCCGCGCAGCGAGTGCGGTAGGGCCTCGGTGATGCGCACATCGATCATCTGACCGACCAAGCGTTGGCCTTGCGGGCCAGCATCGAAGTTAACGATGCGGTTGCACTCGGTCCGGCCCATCAACTCGGCCGCACTCTTGCGTGAAGCGCCTTCCACCAAGATGCGCTGCACTGTGCCCACGCGGCTCTCGCCAATGCGATGCACATTGTCTTCCACCGTGGCTTGCAGGTGTTGCAAGCGGCGCAACTTCACCTCGTGTGGCGTGTCGTCGTGCAAATTGGCGGCGGGTGTGCCGGGACGTGGGCTGAAGATGAAACTGAACGACGCGTCAAAACCGATGTCGGTGATCAGCTTCATCAGCTTGTCAAAGTCTTCTTCGGTTTCACCGGGAAAGCCGACGATGAAATCGGAGCTCATGGAAAGATCGGGTCGCACCGCACGCAGTTTGCGGATGGTGCTTTTGTATTCCATGGCGGTGTAGCCGCGCTTCATCGCCATCAAGATGCGGTCCGAGCCGTGTTGCACCGGCAAGTGCAAATGGCTGACCAGTTGCGGCACCTTGGCGTACACATCAATCAGCCGTTGGGTGAACTCATTCGGGTGGCTGGTGGTGTAGCGGATGCGCTCCACCCCTGGAATTTCGGCGATGTACTCGATCAGCAGTGCAAAGTCGGCAATTTCTGCGGTGCCACCCATGCTGCCACGGTAGGCGTTGACGTTTTGTCCCAGCAGCGTGATTTCTTTCACGCCTTGTGCAACCAGACCTGCCACTTCGGTCAGCACATCGTCCAAGGGGCGGTTGATTTCTTCGCCGCGGGTGTAAGGCACCACGCAGTAACTGCAGTACTTGGAGCAGCCTTCCATGATGGAGACGAAAGCCGAGGAGCCGTCCACCCGCGCTGGGGGCAGGTGGTCGAATTTTTCAATCTCGGGAAAGCTGATGTCGACCTGCGGCTTTTTCAAAGCGGCGCGCTGGTTCAACAGTTCAGGCAGGCGGTGCAGGGTTTGCGGTCCGAACACCACATCCACATAAGGCGCTCGCGCAATGATGGCTTCGCCTTCTTGGCTGGCCACACAGCCGCCAACAGCAATTTGAACGCCTTTTTTCTTCAGGTGTTTCACGCGCCCTAAGTCAGAGAAGACTTTTTCTTGGGCTTTTTCACGTACCGAGCAGGTGTTGAACACCACCAGGTCGGCTTCGTCGATGTCTTGGGTTTGTTCGTAGCCTTGGGCGGCGCCTAAGACGTCGGCCATCTTGTCCGAGTCGTACTCGTTCATTTGGCAGCCAAAGGTTTTGATGAAAACTTTGCGGCTCATGGCTGAGCCTTGAGAGAAGTGCAGCGGGTCATGGTGTAGATCCAGAGGCTGTGAAAGGAGGTCAGATTGTAGCCAGCCGGT
>CAMCWS010000067.1 GCA_945882755.1 Bordetella parapertussis
TGACGATTTTTGATGAGCTAGCGCTGGCCTTGGCGCAAGCCTGCAACTTCAAATAAGCGCTTCAAGTAGCGCCCAGTCATGCTGCGCGGGTTGGCGGCCACCTCTTCGGGGGTGCCCACCGCCACGACTTGGCCGCCGCCACTGCCGCCCTCGGGCCCCATGTCGATGACCCAATCGGCGGTTTTGATCACGTCCAGATTGTGCTCGATCACCACCATGGTGTTGCCCGCGTCCACCAACTGACGCAGCACCTTGAGTAGCAAATCGATGTCGGCGAAATGCAAGCCGGTGGTGGGTTCATCCAAGATGTAGAGCGTGCGGCCGGTGTCTCGGCGCGACAGCTCCAGCGCCAGCTTCACCCGTTGAGCCTCGCCACCACTCAAGGTGGTGGCGGCTTGGCCCAAGCGGATGTAGCCCAGACCCACGTCCATCAAGGTTTGCAGCTTGCGAGCCAAAGCAGGCACCGCGCCCAAAAACGCCAAAGCGTCTTCCACCGTCATGTTCAAAATTTGCGCGATGTTCTGACCCTTGTAGAGCACCTCCAAGGTCTCGCGGTTGTAGCGCTGACCCAAGCAGACATCGCAAGGCACATAGACATCGGGCAAAAAGTGCATTTCCACTTTGACCATGCCGTCGCCTTGGCAAGCCTCGCAGCGGCCACCCGCCACATTGAAGGAAAACCGACCTGCGCCATAGCCACGCTCACGTGCCATCGGCACCTCAGCCAGCAATTCACGCAGTGGCGTGAACAAACCGGTGTAAGTGGCGGGGTTGGAGCGGGGTGTGCGGCCTATCGGCGACTGGTCGACATTGATGACTTTGTCGAAGTTGTAAAGACCCAAGATGTCTTCATGCGCCGCCGGTTCTTCATGGGCGCGGTGGATTTGCTTGGCCGCGGCCGCGTACAAGGTGTCGTTGACCAAGGTGGATTTGCCCGAACCCGACACGCCGGTGACGCAGGTGAGCAAGCCCACCGGAAACTCCACTGTGACGTTTTGCAGGTTGTGGCCGCTGGCGCCCACCACCGTCAACGATTGCTTGGCAGCACTGTGCACCACGCTGGGGGGCAGGCTGCCAAACACATTGGTCGCGGGTGCAGCAGCCGTCACGCTGCGACTGTGCTGAATTTGCCACGGTCGACGCTGGGCAGGCACCTCAATGCGCAAAGCGCCCGACATATAGCGCCCCGTCAAGGACGCGGGGTTGGCCTCGATTTCTGCCGCCGTACCTTGCGCCATGACGCGGCCGCCATGCACACCCGCACCCGGCCCCATGTCAATGCAATGGTCGGCCGCGCGAATCATGTCTTCGTCATGTTCGACCACCAAAACGCTGTTGCCGATGTCACGCAGGTGTTTCAAGGTGTCGATCAGGCGGTCGTTGTCACGCTGGTGCAAACCAATGCTGGGCTCGTCCAGCACATACATCACGCCCGTCAGGCCTGAGCCAATTTGCGAGGCCAAACGGATGCGCTGCGCCTCGCCGCCCGACAAGGTGTCGGCGCTGCGCGACAGGCTTAGGTAGGTCAGGCCCACGTCGTTCAAAAACTTCAGCCGATTGGCAATTTCACGGATCACCTTCTCGCCAATGTCGGCCTTGTTGCCCTGCAAGCTCAGGTCTTGGAAATACGCTTGGCACTCGGCCAAGGTGATGTGGCTGACATCATGCAAAGTACGCGCTTCTAAGCCCTCACCCAAACGCACGTTACGCGCCTCTATTCGCAAACGTGTGCCTTGACATTCAAGACAAGGGCGGTGGCCGCGGTAGCGCGACAACTCTTCGCGCACCAAGCCCGAGTCGGTGTCATGGTAGCGACGCGTCATATTGGGCACGATGCCTTCAAACGCGTGCAGCTTGGAGGTTTTGCGCCCCGCTTTCGCACCCGACTCCAGCACATAGCTGAACTTGATTTCTTCGCTGCCCGAGCCAAACAACACCACCTGTTGGACAGCTTCGGGGAGGTTTTCGAAAGGGGTTTCCAGGTCAAAGCCATAGTGCTTGGCCAGGCTTTGCAGCATGGCGAAGTAATAGGCGTTGCGCTTGTCCCAGCCTTTGATCGCGCCGCTCTCCAAACTCAGGCTGGGAAACGCCACGATACGGGCCGGATCGAAAAAGGTTTGCTCGCCCAAACCTTCGCAAGCCGGACAAGCGCCCAGCGGCGAGTTGAACGAAAACAAGCGCGGCTCTAACTCACCAATGGCGTAGTTGCAGTGCGGACAAGCAAAGCGGGCATTGAAAGCGTGCTCCACGCCGCTGTCCATGTCCAGCACCACCGCGCGGCCATCGGCCAAGCGCAAAGCGGTCTCAAAGCTTTCGGCCAAGCGGGTGGCCATGTCGGGGCGTACTTTCAGGCGGTCCACCACCACATCGATATCGTGCTTTTCTTTTTTCTCTAGCGTGGGCAGGTCGGCCAATTCGACCACCTGGCCATCGATGCGAAACCGCACAAAACCCTGGGCTTGCATCTGGGTGAACACCTCGGCAAATTCGCCTTTGCGCTCGCGTGCCACGGGTGCCATGAGCATGATGCGGCGTTCCTCTGGCATGGCCAGGACCGCGTCCACCATTTGCGCCACGCTGGAAGACTGCAGCGGCACACCATGCTCGGGGCAATGCGGTGTGCCGGCACGGGCAAACAGCAAGCGCAGGTAGTCGTGGATTTCGGTGACGGTGCCCACCGTGGAACGTGGGTTGTGGCTGGTGGCTTTTTGCTCGATGGCAATGGCGGGCGACAAGCCTTCGATCAAATCCACATCGGGCTTGTCCATGCGCTGCAAAAACTGCCGCGCATAGGCCGAGAGGCTTTCCACATAACGGCGCTGGCCTTCGGCGTAGAGCGTGTCAAAGGCCAGACTGGATTTGCCCGAACCCGACAAACCCGTGATCACCACCAACTGGTTGCGCGGGATGTCAACGTCGATGTTTTTCAGGTTGTGGGTGCGCGCACCGCGCACACTGATCTGGCCGAACGCGCCCCGTCCACCCAAGTGGTGGCCCAAATAATGTGCGTCGGTAGGCGAATTCACGGCAGCTGTGTTTTTATCGAGGCAACCCGCCATCATAGCCAAGCCGTTTATGCTCGAGCCCATGACCTCGCCCCGCGCCCTGAGCCTGCAGGCTTTTTTCACCCTGTTACTGATCGCCTTGATGATGGCGTCCAACCACATTGCGGCCCGGGTCGCCTTCAACAGCGGTTTGGATGTGGCCACAGCAGTGGCTACACGCAGCTTGGTGACGGCCTGCGTCGTGGCTTTTTTGCTGGTGATGGCCCATGTGTCTTGGCGCTTTAACCGCCAACAAGGGCGTGGTTTGCTGTTGGTGGGCTTGATGATTGGCGTACAAAGCCAATTCTTGTATGCAGCCGTGGCTCGCTTGCCAGTCGCCTTGGCTTTGCTGGCCTTCAACACCTACCCGCTTTGGACTGCTTTATGGGACAAGCTGATTTACAAGCGCACACCGCAACGCAGCGTACTGTTGGCCATGCCGCTCATCTTGCTGGGGTTGGCCATCGCGCTGGACGTGCTGGGTGCGGCCTCAGGTTTGGGGGCACAAGCGCAATGGGCGCAAATTGGCGAGGGTGTGGGTTTTGCGCTGGCGGCAGCTTGCAGTTTCGGCTTGGCATTGGTGGGCACCCAACATGAAACTGCCGGCATGGACGGGCGGCTACGAACCTTTTTCAGCTTGCTGCTGGCGGGCAGCGTGGCTTTGGCGGTGATCGGCCTACAGGGTGGCCCGCAATGGCCACAAACCCTGCTGGGTTGGCAAGGCTTAGGACTGCTCACCTTGCTTTACGGCACGGCTTTCACCATCATGTTCACGGTTTTACCCAAATTGGGTGTGGCGGCCAACTCGGCCATCATGAATGTGGAGCCGGTGTTTGCTTTAGCGCTGGGCTGGGCGGTGTTAGAACAACAAGTGGCGTGGGTGCAAGTCGGCGGTGCGGTGTTGGTGGTGGCGGTGGTGATGGGTTTGGGGCTGCGCAAGCAATCGGCTTAACCACTGACCACTTCTCGCCAAGCCTGCTCGACCCGCTCGGGTGTCAAATCATTCAAGCACCGCAAATGCCCCAAGGGGCAAGTTCTTTGAAAACAAGGTGCACAGTCCAAAGGGGGTTGGTAGCTGGCCTCGTTTTTCAGCCACAAGACCACAGCTTTGTCGCTCAAGGGCGGTGTGTGCAAAGGGCTGGAGGAACCAAACACCGCCACCTGCGGCACACCCATGGCGGCCGCCACGTGCATCAGGCCGGAATCATTGCTGAGCATGGCCTGAGATGAAGCAATCAAGGCCATGGCTTGGCTAAGGTCGGTAAGACCCGCCAAGTTTCTGGCAGTTTTGGGCCGTTCTTGGTGGATGCTTTGGGCAATCTCATCACAGAGTGCCGCCTCTTTGGCTGAGCCCAGCAGCACGACCGGCAAGCCCGTGCGCAAGCCCAACTCTGCAAAATAGGCCGCTGGCCAGCGTTTGGCAGGGCCGTATTCCGCCCCGGGAGCGAACACCGCATACGCACCCAATTTGAGGTCAAAGTTCAACAAAGTGGCTTTGAGCAGGTCCAAAGACAAATCCAGCTTGGGCTGCATACTGCTGTCAGCTTGCATTTGTGCCAAGGCGAGGTAATGCGCCACCATCGCACCGCGATGGTTTTTCTCAGGGTTGGGTAAGCGCTGGTTGAGCAAGCCCCAACGGGCTTCGCCGTGGTAGCCCACACGCACCGGAATGCCCGCCATCCATGGCAGCAAGGCGCTTTTCCAAGAATTCGGGCCTACATAAGCTCGCTCAAAACGGCCTGGCCACTGGCTAGCCAAGTTGCGCCGTGCCCCCCAGTGCAAACCGTCACGGGGGAAAGGCAGCTCGATCACCTCGTCCACGTGCGGCATGGCGCGGTAAATCGGCGCCACCCAAGGCATGGCTGCGACTGTCAAGGTTTCGCCGCGCTCAGACAACACGCGCAGCAAGGGCTCCGTCATCACCGCGTCGCCTATCCACTGCGGCGCAATCACCAAACTGGCTGTCATAAATTAATGGGGGTCAGATCCCAATTAATGGGAAGCCAGATGCTCGCCAGCTTTGAGGCGGTACTCGGTGCTGCAATAGGGGCATTTGGCATGACCGGTACGCGCCACATCCAAAAACACCTTGGGGTGGCTGTTCCACAGTTTCATGTCCGCCAAGGGGCTGGGGCAAAACACGCCGCCGTGACCGTTGAGGTCCTTGGCCATTAATTCAACCGTTTTTTGCATCTCAGACCTTGGTCAGCCAATGCGCGTACTTGGCGTTGCGGCCATTGACGATGTCAAAGAAAGCGGTTTGGATTTTTTCGGTGATGGGGCCACGGCTGCCCGCACCAATCTCGATGCGGTCCAACTCACGGATGGGCGTGACCTCGGCTGCCGTACCGGTGAAAAACGCTTCGTCGGCGATGTAAATTTCATCACGGGTGATGCGCTTTTGGACGATTTCCAGACCCAAATCTTTGGCGATATGAAACACGGTGTTGCGGGTGATGCCGTTCAAGGCGCCGGCCGATAAATCAGGGGTGTAGATGACGCCGCCCTTGATGATGAAAAGGTTTTCACCTGCGCCTTCCGACACAAAACCGCTGGCGTCCAGCAGCAGCGCTTCGTCGTAGCCGTCGTCCAGCGCTTCCATGTTGGCCAAAATCGAGTTGGTGTAGTTGCTCACCGCCTTGGCCTGGGTCATGGTGATGTTCACATGGTGGCGGGTGTAGCTGGAGGTTTTCACGCGGATGCCGCGCTTCATGCCGTCTTCGCCCAAGTAAGCGCCCCAGGTCCAAGCCGCGACCATCAAGTGGATTTGGTTGCCCTTGGGCGAGACACCCAGCTTTTGCGAGCCAATCCAAGTCAAGGGGCGGATGTAGCCACTTTTGAGATTGTTTTCCCGTACCACGGTGCGTTGCACTTCGTTCACCTCTTCTTGGCTGAAAGGGATTTTCATGCGCAAAATTTTGGCGCTGTTGAAGAGGCGCTCGGTGTGCTCTTGCAAACGGAAGATGGCCGTGCCATTCACCGTGTCATAGGCCCGCACGCCCTCGAAAGCGCCGCAACCATAGTGCAAGGTGTGGGAGAGAACGTGGATTTTGGCGTCACGCCAGTCCAGGAGTTCGCCATCCATCCAAATCTTGCCGTCACGGTCGTGCATCGGGGGGGGCAGGGCGCTCATGGTGTTCCTTTATTCGGGGTCTGCGTATGTAAGGGGTGCGATTTTACGTTGCATCCTGCGCCGCAGGATTGGCGTTTGAACGCGCCAAGGACCATTGCTGCAAGCGGCCCTCTAGAAAGTGGCACTGCACGCTGTCGCCACCGGCGTCTCGCCACTCGAAAATTTCAGTGGTTTTGTCAACGCTTGGGATGCGCTGGCCGAGGCTGGATGCCAGTCCGATGACTTTAAGCAAGCGCAAGCCATCATGCAGCTGGGCGTGGAACATCACCGCGTTAGCAACGGTCCCTACGGGTTGATCGGCTGCGCGTTCCATGGTTTGCATCAATCGGGTGGTGAGTTGCAACAACCAAAACACAATGCCGCTGGCAACCAAAGAAAAGCCCCACCAACCAAAGGCGCGAAAAGACCCATACAGCAAGACTGCCAAGCCCAACACCACCGCTATGTTTCGCCAATTCATGGCTGGCATTTTGACCTAAGTTTCAGCCCCTGAGATCGTTAGTTTCTATCGGGATCTTTATGAAGGTATCACCACGGTTTTGGCGTTGTATTCGCCGTTGGGTGCGCCACGGTGGCAAGCCGTGCAGTTGGCGGGGCTTTTCACATACGGGCTTTTCCAGACTTTGGCGGTGAGTTTTTTGCTGGGTTTGTGAATTTGCTTCCACCAATCTGAGCGGGTGATGCGGTTGTCCGGCGGCATTTGCGTACCGACCCACTCGGGGTTGATGGCGTTGGTTTGCAACCAGTTGGCAATCAGGCTCTGGGTATCGCTGTTGAGCAGTACGTTGGCGGCAAAGTGCTTGGGTAGGTCGTCTGTGATGTTTTTCCAAGAGACCGCCGGCAGCAAGCCTGGCGGATAAGCAAAGTGACATACCGAGCACTCTTGTTGGTAGGCGGTGAGGGCCGGCACCGGCACCACCCGCTGGGCGTGGCTAAAGGTGACCCACAGCAAGCTAATAACCATTAACACCCACTTTGACAGGGTTTGCATCGCAACTTCTCCTTGATAACAGGAGAGTTGTAGTTGGAGCCGCCCCCACAGGCCTTGCGTTAGCGCAATAAAAGTGCGTTTTGAGCCGACTTCAAACCAAGCCGCGCACCACCGCCATGGCCTCTTCCACCCGCTCGACCGCGTGCACCGTCATGCCCTCGATGGGTTTTTTGGGCGCATTGGCTTTGGGGATGACGGCCACGCTGAAACCCAGCTTGGCGGCTTCTTTCAAGCGCTCTTGACCGCGCGGCGCGGGGCGGACTTCGCCGGCCAAACCCACTTCGCCAAAGGCGATGAAGCCCTTGGGCAGGGGTTTGCCGCGCAAGCTAGATGTGATGGCCAGCAGCACCGCCAAGTCGGCAGCGGGTTCGCTGATGCGCACACCGCCCACAGCGTTGACGAACACGTCTTGGTCCATGCAAGCCACACCAGCGTGGCGGTGCAACACCGCCAGCAACATGGCCAAGCGGTCGCGGTCCAGGCCCACGCTCAAGCGGCGGGGGCTTGGGCCGCCGCTGTCGACCAGCGCTTGGATTTCCACCAATAAAGGGCGGGTGCCCTCCAAAGTGACCATGACGCAACTGCCCGGCACCGGCTCGGCGTGTTGGCTGAGAAAAATGGCGCTGGGGTTGCTGACCCCCTTGAGCCCTTTTTCGGTCATGGCGAAGACGCCAATTTCGTTCACCGCGCCAAAGCGGTTTTTGATGGCCCGCACCAGCCGAAAGCTACTGTGGGTGTCGCCTTCAAAGTACAGCACCGTGTCGACCATGTGCTCCAGCACCCGAGGTCCTGCCAGTGCGCCCTCTTTGGTGACATGACCGACCAACACAATGGCGATGCCGCTGGCCTTGGCCAAACGGGTGAGGTGAGCGGCGCATTCGCGGACCTGCGCGACAGACCCTGGCGCACTGGTGAGTTGGTCTGAATAGACGGTTTGGATAGAGTCAATGACGGCAATGTGCGGCGACTGCGCTTGCAGGGTAGAGATGATTTTTTCGAGCTGGGTTTCGGCCAGCACCTGCACGCGGCTGTTGTCCAGCCCCAAACGCCGCGCCCGCAGTGCGACCTGCGCCCCCGACTCTTCGCCGGTGACATACAAGGTGTTTTGACCACTGCGCTGCAAACCGTCCAAGGCCTGCAATAACAAGGTGGATTTGCCAATGCCCGGGTCGCCGCCGATCAGCACCACACCGCCTTCGACCATGCCGCCGCCTAAGACACGGTCAAGTTCGTCTTGGCCGGTGGGCGTGCGCTCCACGTCTTGGGCTTCGATGTCGGACAGCGCGGTGACCGCAGACGCGGGTGCCAAACCGGCGCGGGGAGCGAAGCGGTTTTTGGCAGCACCATCGGGTGCCGACACCGCCTCCACCAAGGTGTTCCAAGCCTCGCAATGCGGGCATTTGCCCAGCCATTTGGGGCTGGTGCCGCCACACTCGGTGCAGCTGTAATGGGTTTTGTCTTTGGCCATGGCGCATGATAACTGTATGAATACACAGTGTCCATAGGGCTTAACAAGCATGGCTTTGCCGCTCGCATGCCCGACAATCCATGCATTGAGCTTTGATTGTGCCCACCGTGACCCTGACGCCCCCTGATGAATCCCGTATGACGCCCGACGAGCGGCGCTCGGCGTTTTCTTTGTCCAGCATTTACGCGCTGCGCATGCTGGGCCTGTTCATGGTGATGCCGGTTTTCATGCTGGAAGCGCGGCATTACGAAGGTGGCGACGACCTGTCCGCCGTTGGCATGGCCATGGGTGTCTACGGCTTGGTGCAAGCGGTGCTGCAAATCCCGTTTGGCATGGCCGCTGACCGGTTTGGTCGCAAGCGAGTGATTTACTTTGGACTGGCATTGCTGGCGCTAGGCAGCATTGTCGGGGCCATGGCCACCAGCGTCGCCGGTTTGGCCTTGGGCCGCGCTTTGCAAGGTGGCGGGGCTATTTCAGCGGCTGTCACTGCTTTGTTGGCCGACCAAACCCGCGACTCGGTGCGCACCAAAGGCACGGCCTTGGTCGGTGCCAGCATTGGTTTGATGTTTGCACTGTCTTTGGTACTGGGCCCCTTGCTGTCTGGCTGGGGCGGCTTGAGTGCGATTTTTGGCGTCACCCTGCTGCTGGCAGTATCGGGCGTTGCGATCGTGCGTTGGTGGACACCGCCCGAGCCAGCGCTTCCCTTGGCTGGCCAAACCAAGCACAGCCTGTGGGGCTTGCTGGTGCATCCGGATTTGATTCGCCTGAACTTTGGCGTATTCGCTTTGTATGCAGTGCAACTGGCCTCTTGGGTGGCCATCCCTGCGCTGCTGATTCAAGCCGGTGTGGCCAGTGCCGACCACGGCTGGGTCTACCTGCCGGCGGTGCTGCTGTCGTTTGTGGTCATGGGTGTGACTCTGTTTCCCATGGAACGGCGCGGCCTGCTGCGCCCGCTGTTTTTGGGCTGTATCGTGTTGGTGATGGCGGTTCAAGCCGCGTGGAGCGTTTTGGCCATGTCCTCCCCCCCTTTGTGGTCGCTGGCCATCCTGTTGTTTTTGTTTTTCTGCGGCTTCAATGTTTTAGAAGCCAGCCAACCCAGTTTGGCCTCTCGCTTGGCTCCAATGGGCTCACGCGGTTCGGCCTTGGGCGTGTACAACACCTTGCAATCGCTGGGCATTTTTGCGGGTGGCGCCGTTGGCGGCTTGTTGATCAAAAACGTGGGGGCAAGCGGCGTTTTCACGGCCAGTGCCGCGCTGATGTTGGCGTGGCTGGGGGTGGCGTGGGGTGCTCGCTTTGTCCATAAATCACCAAACGGCGTGGCATCAGCTCACTGACCTGAAGCGCGTCGGGCCGCATAATCGACGCATTCCATTTCACAGCATTTAAGAGGAAACCTCATGGCAAGCGTAAACAAAGTGATTTTGATGGGCAACTGTGGTCGCGACCCCGAGGTGCGCTACCTCCCTAGCGGCCAAGCCGTGGCCAATGTGTCCATTGCCACCAGCACCAAGCGCAAAGACAAAAACAGCGGCGAAACCGTCGAGGACACCCAATGGCACCGCATCACGTTTTACGACCGCTTGGCTGAAATCGCTGGCGAATACGTGAAAAAAGGCCGCCCTATTTACGTGGAAGGCCGCTTGAAGTACGGCAGCTACACCGACAAAACCACCGGCGTGGAAAAAAACACTGTAGACATCATCGCAACAGAGTTGCAGTTGCTGGGTGGCCGAGAAGGCATGGGCGGTCCCTCAGAAGACAGTGGCTCTCGTGCCCCTGCACGCAGCGCTGCACCTGCGGCTAGCGCCCCCCGTGCGTCAGCACCGGCCAAGTCCGGCTTTGACGACATGGACGACGATATTCCTTTTTAATCGCTTTAACGCCAAAAGGGTGGCCGCTTAGCTGGCCACCCTTTTTTTATGCTATCAAGACTTGGTTGTTAATCAAGTTACTCAAGCTTAGGCTGTTGAAGGTGGTGCCTTCCAAGGTGATGGTTTGAATTGCGGTGCCGCTAGCACCATCCAAGTCAACCGTGAACAAAGTGTTGGTACCACTGGTCTCTACTTTGAGGAAATTCGCCAAGGTGTTTAGGTTGGTATCTGTACTGGTTTTGTCATAGCCCAGACTTTCCAGCAATTTAGACAAGTCAAGCGTGTCTTTGTCGTTGCCGTTACCCAAAGTGCCGCCGACTATGGTGCCCGATGTTCCAGGGTTAAAGTCTTTGATGACGTCGGCATAGCCAACCCTCTTGGCTGCAATTGCAATGACATCTGCGCCAGACCAAGCAAACACATCGGATCCTGCACCACCCCACAGTTCATCGTTGCCTCTTCCGCCAATCAGGCTGTCATTGCCATCGTCGCCGTAGATCGTGTCATTGCCTGCAGCTCCATCTAAGGTATCGTTACCATTCAATCCCGAAATCGAGCTGTTGCTGCGACCCTTGTCTACGAATGTGTCATTGACGGGTACAGAATCAACGGTTCCGGTATAGGTGGTGGTGCCTGTGAACCTGAGTGTGATATTGCTCAGCTGCGCAGGAGTGAGCGTTTGTGACGTTAACGATTGGATGATTTCGCTGTCGGTTAAGTCAGCGCCAAACGCAAGTTGGGAGTCAACATTCAACACCACTTTGTTAGTGGCATCAATGGTGTCTTGCACAAAGCGGTCACCGAGGTTGTCAATCTCGTAGGTGTTGTTGCCAGAACCTCCATTCATTAAATCGGCGTCCACTCCGCCGTTCAAGGTGTCGTTACCATCACCGCCATCCAAGGTATCTGCCCCAGCTCCGCCTTGCAAAAAGTTGTTACTCGCGTTACCCGTCAGAGAATTGGCTAATTCATTTCCAAAACCAATAACTGCGCTTTCCATCAACCTCAGATTTTCAACATTGGCACCCAATTGGTAGAAAGTTTTGTATGACAGGACCGTGTCAGTGCCTTTGTTTACGGCTTCAGTCACGGTGTCATCGTCATCCCTTACCAGGTACGTATCGTCACCATCACCACCGTTCAAGGTGTCTGCACCATTGCCACCATCTAAGGTGTCATTACCAGCGCCACCGTTCAAGCTGTCGTTGTCAGCACCACCCGACAAACTGTCTGCGCCGTCTCCTCCATCAAGGATGTCATTACCTGTACCACCATCTATGGTGTCATTGCCACCAGCGCCATCTATGGTGTCGTTGCCACCACCGCCGGAGATAGAGCTATTACGATCCTCGACGTCTGTAAAGCTGTTATCGCCATCGCCGAGATCAATGACTCGGTCACCAGCAAATTC
>CAMCWS010000068.1 GCA_945882755.1 Bordetella parapertussis
CCCAACCGCCCATGCGCTGGGACACCGATTACCTACCCTCAGCGAATGGCCTCAGAGCGAGCAACAGGGTTTTACATGAATGGCTGGGTCGGTTACATTACTAACCAGTCAGTCATTAATATGCAAACCACCACATTTTCCAGCGATACGCAGAGCGGTCATAAACGCGAACGCCGCAAAGAGGCTCGCCCTGGCGAGTTGCTTGACGCGGCGCTCAGTCTGTTTGTGAACAAAGGTTTTTCAGCCACCAAGGTCGAAGACGTGGCAGCCAGCGCTGGGGTGTCCAAAGGCACTTTGTTTCTTTATTTTTCCAGTAAGGAAGACCTGTTCAAAGCAGTGATCCGTGCCAATTTGGCCGACCATTTTCCTGCTTGGAACCAAGAATTCGAGGAGTTTCAGGGCACTACACCTGACATGCTGGAGTACGCCATGGTGTCTTGGTGGCAACGTATAGGATCCACCGACGCCAGTGGCATTACCAAACTGGTCATGAGCGAGGCGCACAATTTCCCTGAGGTGGTTGAGTTTTATGACCACGAAGTGATTCGCCCTGGCCACGAATTGTTCAAGCGCATCTTGCAACGCGGCATTGACCGTGGGGAATTTGCGCCATTCGATACCGAATTAGCAGTGCACAGTTTGGTGAGTGCAATTTTGTATGTGAACATGTGGAAGCATTCCTTGGCCTGCAGTGTTTCAAAAAACGCACTCAACCCTGAGGCTTTTTTGCGAAACCATGTGCATCTCATGGTGCAGGGATGGCGCCAGCGATGAACTGGCCATTTTCATTTTTTCGGAGCAAGCGCAGATGAATTTCAAAATCAAAGGCTGGGGGGGCGTCGCGCTGCTGTCTGCAGCCATGGTGGGCGGTGGGGCTTGGTATATGCGCTCTGCTGCGCCCAAGCAAGACGCCAGCAAAGCCATGCCTGCTGCCTCTGTCGTCCCTGCTGCCGCGCCAGTTTTTGAGATTCCTGCCAGCGACACTTTGCTTGCCACCGAGCAGCGCTTGGTTCAAAACCTGCCCATCTCTGGCAACCTCAAAGCAGTCAATACCGTGGTCATCAAGTCGCGGGTGGCAGGTGAAATCACCCAACTGAGTTTGCGCGAGGGCGATTACGTCAAAGCCGGTCAAGTGGTGGCTCGTATCGACCCCACCGAATACCAACGCAAGCTGCGCCAAGCCGAGCAACAAGCGGATGCCGCCAAAGCCCAGGTCGAGATTGCCAAGCGCCAGTACGACAACAACAAATCGCTGGTAGACCAAGGCTTTATTTCAGTCACCGCGCTGGAAACCTCTTTCTCCAATTTGTCCGGCGCAGAAGCCACTTACAAGGCGGCTTTGTCTGGCGCAGATGTGGCACGCAAGGTGTTAGAGGAAGCGGTGCTTACCTCGCCCATTTCGGGGCAGGTGTCAGCAAGGTTGGCGCAACCGGGCGAGCGAGTGTCTGTTGACGTGCGTCTGCTGGAAGTGGTCGACCTCAACAGCTTGGAGCTTGAAGCCACCATGAGCCCTTCCGACTCCATCGATGTGCGTGTGGGTCAGCAAGCCACGCTGCAACTGGAAGGCCGCGAGCAAGCTGTCACGGCCAAAGTGCAACGTATCAACCCCAATGTGCAAGCTGGCAGTCGCAGTGTGCTGGTGTATTTGCGCTTGGACAGCGTGAGCGGCCTGCGCCAAGGCTTGTACGGCCAAGGCCAACTCGCACTTGGTCAGCGTCAAGTCCTGGCTATTCCGCTTGACGCTGTGCGCACCGACAAACCCCAAACTTATGTACAAACCATAGCCAACAACAAGGTGTTGCACCATGTCGTGAAAACAGGTTTGCGCGGTCAGTTGCTGGGCCAAACCGACAACACTGTGTGGGTAGAAGTCAGCGGCGTACCGACCAACAGCGTGGTGTTGCGTGGCACAGCGGGTGCCTTGCGAGAAGGCATGGCGGTTCGCTCAGGCAGCACACCTTCTGCCGCTTCCAGCGCAACACCTAGCAGCAAGCCCTAAACCATGTGGTTCACCCAAGTCAGTTTGCGCAACCCGGTGTTTGCCACCATGATGATGCTCGCCTTGGTGGTGCTGGGCCTCTTTAGTTACCAGCGACTCAAGATCGACCAGTTCCCCAACATCGATTTGCCAGTAGTGGTCATTACCACCGAATATCCAGGTGCTTCGCCCGAAATCATCGAGAGCGAGGTGAGCAAAAAAATCGAAGAGGCGGTGAACTCGATTGCCGGTATCAGCGCCCTCACCTCACGCAGCTACGAAGGCTTATCGGTGGTGGTGATTGAGTTTCAGCTGTACGTCAATGGTCGCAAAGCCGCTGATGATGTGCGCGAAAAAGTCTCGAATGTCCACCCGTTTTTGCGCACCGATGTGAAAGAGTCGCGCATCCTGCGCTTTGACCCTGCAAGCCGCCCGATTTGGTCGGTGGCGGTGTTGCCAGACGACAAAGCCACGGGCTTGAGCCAACCCTTGAGCAATGTAGAGTTGACCAACTGGGCTGACCAAGTCTTCAAAAAGCGGCTTGAAAACGTTCGCGGTGTGGGCTCGGTGACCTTGGTGGGTGGCACCAAACGCGAGATCAACCTCTACCTGAACCCCCAAGCCATGGAGGCCTTGGGTGTGACCGCTGAGCAAGTGGTGGCTGCCGTCAGCAACGAGAACCAAGACCTGCCGGTGGGCTCGATTCGTTCTATCCAGCAAGACCGCGTGGTGCAGGTGCAAGCGCGTATGAAGCGCCCCGAGGACTTTGGCAACATCATCGTCGCACGCAAAGGTGGCACCTATGTGCGCTTGTCGCAAGTCGCCAAGGTCAATGACGGTGCGCAAGAGTTGGAGAACATGGCGCTGTACAACGGCCAGCGCACCCTGTTGTTGTCGGTGGTCAAAGCCCAAGACGAGAACACCATCGAAGTGGTAGACGGCTTGATCGACACCATGGAGTCCATGCGCAAACAACTGCCCCCCGGTGTTCGCCTAGAGCCAATTTTTGACGGCTCACGCCCCATTCGCGTAGCGGTCAATAACGTGCAAAAAACCCTCGTCGAAGGCGCTTTGCTGACAGTCTTGATTGTGTTTTTGTTCTTGAATTCTTGGCGCTCAACCATCATCACTGGATTGGCTTTGCCCATTGCGGTGATTGGCACTTTTTTGTTCATGAGCCTTTTTGGCTTTACTGTCAACATGATGACCCTCATGGCGTTGTCGCTGTGCATTGGCTTGCTGATTGACGACGCCATCGTGGTGCGTGAAAACATTGTGCGCCATGTGCAAATGGGCAAAAACGCGTTCACCGCGTCCATGGAGGGCACCAAAGAAATTGGCTTGGCGGTGCTGGCAACCACCTTCTCTATCGTCGCGGTGTTTTTACCCATCGGCTTCATGGAAGGTGTGATTGGTAAGTTCTTCCACGAGTTTGGTTTGACCATCGTGGTGGCTGTGGTGATTTCCATGTTTGTCAGCTTCACCCTGGACCCCATGCTTTCCAGCGTGTGGCACGACCCCAGCATCCATGTCCAGGGCCAAGCCACCAAACCACGTAATTGGTATGACAAGTCGATTGGCCGTGTCACGGGGTGGTTTGAGAGCTCCACAGACCGCTTGAGCGGCGTCTACCAACAGCTGCTGGCTTGGGCCTTGCGGCACAAATTGAAAACTGTTTTTGCTGCGCTGGGTATATTCATCGGCAGCATCTTCATGGTGCCACTCTTGGGCACAGAGTTTGTCCCCAAATCCGACTACTCAGAATCCACTGTCACCTTTTATGTGCCTGTGGGTTCTTCTTTGGAAGTGACCGAACGCAAAGCGCAAGAAGTGGAAAAACTGCTGCGCAGTTTGCCTGAAGTGCGCTACACCTTGACCACCATCAACACCGGTAACGCCAACGGGAAAATTTATGCGAATGTGTATTTTCGTTTGGTGGACCGTGGTTTACGCGAGCGCAACCTCAACAGCATCACGCCAGATGTGCGTCAGCGCTTGACCCAACTGACCGGCATCACCGTCACCCATGTGGGGCAACTCGACAGCGTGAGTGGCGCCAAACAAATCGAGTTTTACTTGCTGGGCCCCGACCAAGCCGAGTTGGAGCGTTTGGCTGCACAGGTCATGGCCAAGCTGCAAAACGTCAATGGCTTTGTTGATATCGAGTCCAGTGTGAAGCCCAACAAGCCCACCATCGACATCGCTATCAAGCATGAAGCTGCCTCGGACTTCGGTATGAGCGCCAGCAGCATTGCCAACCAATTGCGTACCTTGGTGGCTGGTCAAAACATTGGCGTGTGGCGGGCCAGCAATGACCAAACCTACGATGTGTTGGTGCGTCTCTCGCCTGACGCACGAACCGCGCCCCAAGATTTAGAGCGCCTACCCTTTAACCTGCCCCCAGCAGCGGACGGCAGCACCCGAACCGTGAAACTCAACCAAGTTGCAAAGGTCAGCGAAGGTGTGGGTCCCAATCAAATCAACCGACGCGAGTTGCTGCGTGAAGTTTCTTTCAGCGGCAATGCTTTTGGCCGTGCCAGCGGCGACGTGTCCAAAGAAATCCAAACCATCATGGCCGCCATGCCCTTGCCCGATGGTTACCGCTACCAATTTGGTGGGTCCACCAAAAACATGAAAGAGTCGTTTGCTTACGCGGTCTCGGCGCTGGTGATGGCAATTATTTTCATCTACATGATTTTGGCCAGCCAGTTCAAAAGCTTTTTGCAGCCGCTGGCTTTGATGACCTCGCTGCCGCTCACCCTGATTGGCGTGGTGTTGGCATTGATGTTGTTTCAGTCCACCTTGTCGCTGTTCTCCATCATCGGTGTGATCATGCTGATGGGCTTGGTCACCAAGAATGCGATTTTGTTGCTGGACTTTGCCATCCGCGCCAGAGAAGGCTTGGACAACGGCGATGGCACACACGAAGCACCCTTGGGTCGCAGTGAAGCTTTGCTGATGGCCGCCAAGGTGCGCTTGCGCCCCATTCTCATGACCACCTTGGCCATGGTGTTTGGCATGTTGCCCCTGGCTCTGTCCACCAGCGAAGGTGCCGAGCAACGTGCACCCTTGGGGCAAGCGGTGATTGGTGGCGTCATCACTTCATCGTTGCTGACTTTGGTGGTGGTGCCGGTGGTCTACTGTTATTTGGATGATCTGACGCAATGGCTCAAACGCCTGTGGGGCGTGAGCCCTGACAATGCGAACAGCCGTGCTGGTTAAAATTTACGCAATCAACTGCTAGAACAAATCGCTATGAACACAGAACTTGCCCGCTTCAATATGGTTGAACAGCAGATCCGCCCTTGGAATGTGCTGGACCACGCCGTGCTTGAGCAGTTGTCGTTTGTCGACCGAAGCCTGTTTGTGCCAAGCAACTTTGCAGAGTTGGCCTACAGCGATACCGAAATTCCCCTCCTGCATGGCGAAACCATGCTGGCCCCGCGTGTGGCGGCAAGGCTGGCACAAGACCTGCTGCTAAAGCCCACCGACCGCGTACTCGAAATTGGGACAGGCAGTGGCTACCTCACTGCCTTGCTGGCCAGTTTGTCTGCCACGGTGCTCAGCCTAGAGTGCCACGCCGATTTGTTGGCGCAAGCACATAGCCATTTGCAGCAAGCCGGCATTGCCAACGCCCAGCTGCTTCAAAGCAGTGGCGTCCCGACTGACCTGCCCCAAGACTCTTTTGATGCCATTGTGCTGACAGGCTCTGTCGCACAACTGCCTACAGAATTGCTTGACCTGCTCAAAGCGGGTGGGCGCTTGATGGCGATTGTCGGCGAAGAACCTATCATGCAAGCGACACGCTTTACCCGCGCCAGCCACGGCGATATACATACGCAAGTGATGTGGGACGTGGTGTTGCCACGTTTACACGGTTTTGCGCAAGCACCTGCTTTTCAATTTTGATCCGCTTACCCCAAAGGAAGACCATGCGTTTTTTTCGTCCCCTGCCCCTTGTCTCGGCCATGGCTCTGGCCTTTTGTGGCGTGGCCCATGGTCAAAGCTTGCTCGAACTCTATGACGCTGCCCGTGGTTTTGACGCCAGCTACCAATCGGTGCAAGCGCAGTTTGAGGCTACGCGTTTAAAGTCCTCGCAAGCCCAAGCCAAACTCGGTCCTACCGGCAGCTTGAGTGTGAATCTGTCGAAAAACAATATCAACTACGACCCCAAGCAAGGCAGCAGCAACTATGACCGTTTCTACGGCACCAATGCCGCCACCGTCACGGCCAGTCAACCCCTTTACCGCCCGGCCGACAAAGCTGAAGTGGCGCAAAGCAGTTTGCAAATGCAAGTGGTGCAAGAGCAGCTTGCCGCTGCTGAACAAGAGCTGATGGTGCGTGTCAGCCAAGCCTATTTCGATGTCTTGGCCGCGCAAGACACCGTGACCTTTGTGCAAGCCCAAAAAACCGCAGTCGCAGAGCAACTGGCCTCAGCCAAACGTAATTTTGAGGTGGGCACCGCCACCATCACCGACACCCGCGAAGCGCAAGCTGGTTTTGACTTGGTGACAGCGCAAGAAATCGCTGCACAAAATGATTTGCAAGTAAAGAAACTGGCCCTCGACCAAGTGGTGGGCAAAACCGGTACCCAGCCCAAATCCCTGGCTGTCAAAGCAGAACCCAGCCCTCTGAACCCCTCTCAGGTCGACGAGTGGGTGAGCATGAGCGCTGAAAAAAACCCGTCTTTGCGTCAAGCCGTGATCGGCTTACAAGTCAGTGAACTTGAAACCCAAAAAGCCAAGGCTGGACTTAAACCCACGGTTGATTTTCAACTCAGCCACAGCTTGCAAAACAGTGTGAATGCCTCCTCCTCGGGTGCCCTGGCTTACGGCTCTACCACCAACCTCACGACCGGCGCGGTGGTGCTGTCATGGCCTTTTTATACCGGCAAAGCACTGGACAACCGCGTACGTGAAACCCTGTCCCTGACACAAAAAGCCCAAGCCGACTTAGACGCAGCCACCCGCACCGTCGCGCAAAACACGCGCAGTGCTTTTTTTGGCGTGATGTCGGGTGTGAGCCAAGTCAAAGCCTTGCAAGCAGCGGTAGAGTCCAGCCAAGTAGCGCTTGAAGCCAACAAATTAGGCTACAGCGTGGGTGTACGCATCAACATGAATGTGTTGGATGCGCAAAGCAAATTATTCGATACCAAAGCCAAATTGGCCAAAGCCCGCTACGACGTGCTGATGGGCAGTCTGCGCTTGCGCCAAGTCAGCGGTACCTTGCAATTGCAAGACCTGCAAGGCATCAATAACCTGCTCGAGCCTTGACCTCTTAACTGAACTGCCAGAGGGCTAGTCCAACCAAGTCGCCAAGGCTGTCACGCAATGCGCCACAGCACCTTGGTGGCTGCTGGCAAACAGTTGGGCAGCTTGGGCCATCTTGTGCTGATGGGGTTTGTCTAATGCGATGGCCAGCGCCTGAGCCATCGCAGTCGCCATACCGGTACAACGCACACCCGCTTGCGCATCAATGGCCCACTGTGCAGCTTGCTCGAAATTAAACGTGTGCGGCCCCATCACCACTGGGCAGCCACAGGCACAGGCTTCAATGAGGTTTTGCCCTCCCAAAGGCGCAAAACTGCCACCTAGCAAGGCTACACTCGCCGCTCCGTAGTAAAGCGGCATCTCGCCCACGGAGTCGCCTAACACCAAGCCAGCTTCTTGGGGTGCAGACCATTGACTGCGACGCTGCCATGACAAGCCAGAGGCTTGCATCAGTGCCGCCACTTCTTCAAAACGTTGCGGATGACGCGGCACGATCCACCACTGCGCTTGTTGCAGGTATTCGGGGTGCTGTTGCAAGGTCTGAAGGAATATCGCCTCCTCGCCTTCACGTGAAATGGCCAACAGCACCACAGGTCGCGCAGCCAAAGCATTGCGCCAAGCTAGCCCCGTGGCCAGTAACTGTGGGTCAGGCACAGCATCGAATTTCAAATTCCCCATGACAGCACTCACCGGTGCGCCAAGGCTGCGTAAGCGTTTGGCGTCTTCCTCGGTTTGCGCCCACACTGCACTCAAACCGCTGAAAGCTGGCTTGGCAAGCGCCGACCAACGCTGAGCTTTGCGACATGAACGTTCGCTCAAACGGGCATTGACCAACACCAATGGAATACCGTGTTGCTGAGCGATGGCACTCAGGTTGGGCCACACCTCGGTGTCGATCAACACACCCAAACGCGGTTGGAAATGCCGCAAGAACCGCCCAACTGCAGCAGGTGTGTCCCATGGCAACCATGCTTGCACATCACCTTTGCGAAGCAGGTTGACGCCTTCGCTGCGCCCAGTGGCCGTGCCGTGGGTCAGCAACAAGCGCAGATCGGGGTGGGCAAGGCGCAAGGCCTTGACCAAGGAACGGATGGCGCGGGTCTCACCCAAAGACACCGCATGAATCCACAAGGCCCCCGTCTGTGCAGTTTCGCCGTAATAGCCAAATCGCTCGGCGATGGCTTGCCCATAAACCGGTTCGCGTCGTGCGCGAAGCTGCAGTTTCAGCCACAGCAGCGGCACCAAGGCCCACATCAAACAGGAATACAAGAAACGTGTCATGGCTACTGAGCCCTAGACGCCATGCAAGCAGCAAAAGCCGACAAGACTGCAGCGGCTGAAGGCGTGGGCTTGGCAAAGACGCTTTGCTGCCAATCAAAGCCCTTGGGGCCAGTGCGCCAAGCGGTATCGAAGTTGTAAATCTGAACATGTGGCAAGCCCAAGGCCACCGCGATGTGGCTGACCCCGCTGTCCACACCCACCACCCCCTCACAAGCCGCCAAGCGGTGTGTGAGTTCCACCAAATCGCAACGCGGCCAAATGACGGCACCCGGGCAGGCACTGGCCACGGCTTGCGCCGTTTGCAACTCGGCATCGTTGGCATGGGGCAAGGCCAATTGAAAGCCTTGCGCTTGCAAGGCTTGACCCAAAACCTGCCAATGCTTCAGGGGCCAAGCTTTGTCTGCACGGGAACTGCCATGCACCAGAGCCACGGTTGTTGGCAAAACATCCGCGTGGGGCGTGACTTGCAGGCCTGCTTGTAACTGGCTGGGCAGCGAATAGCCAAGTGCTTGGCCGCACACATGACGGCCACGGTCTAAGGCATGGCTGTGCCACTCGCATGGAATCGCTACATCGGCCACCCAGCGTGTGGGCGCTTCATAGCCCGAGCCTTCGGTGCGGTTGGCCATGGCGTAGCGCTTACCGTTAGGCGTCAGTGTGGCCAGTCTGGAGATCAGTGCGGATTTGGTGAGGCCCTGCAAATCAATCACCGCGTCGTAGGGGGTGGCTTGCAGGTCGTGCTTGAAAGCTTGCCATGCGCGTTGGGTGTCGGCTTGCCAAAAGCTTTTGCGCCACTGGCGCAAATTGCAGGGAATGATGCGCTTGACCGCAGGACACAACTTGAGCAATGGCGCGAACGCGGGTTCGACCACCCAGTCGATCTGCACACCAGGGACCTGGCCTTGCAGATCCATGGCAGCTGGCAAGCTGTGAACCACATCGCCCAACGAGGACAGCTTGACCAGCAATACCCTCAATGCGCAGCCTCTTGCACCTGCGCATCGGGTTTGACTTGGCGCAACAGGGCCATCATGTCAGACTCAATACGCGCCAAGGCTTGCGAGGTTTGGCCCTCAAAACGAAGCACCAACACCGGCGTGGTGTTGGAGGCGCGAACCAAGCCAAAACCATCCGCCCAGTCGATGCGAACACCGTCGATATCGCACAGCACCGGCTGGTGCTCTGAAGATGGCAAGCCTTGGGTTTGTGCAAGCTTCATCAACTCGGCAGTAACGCGGTGCGGCTCACCCTCGACACAAGCCACGTTCAACTCAGGCGTGGACTGGCTGGTGGGCAAAGCTTGCAACACCGCGTTGGCGTCGGGCGAGCGGCTGACGATTTCCAGCAATCGGCAACCCGCATAAGTACCGTCGTCAAAGCCGTACCAACGCTCTTTGAAAAACACATGGCCGCTCATCTCGCCACCCAGCGGTGAGTCAATGGCTTTCATTTGCGCTTTGATGAGGGAGTGTCCGGTTTTGAACATCACAGGCACGCCGCCTGCCGCGCGAATAGCGGGGGCGAGTTGTTGCGAGCACTTGACGTCATAGACGATAGAACCACCGGGGACACGGCTTAAGACATCTTGTGCGAACAACATCATTTGTCGGTCGGGGTAGATGGTTTGCCCATCCTTGGTCACGATGCCTAAACGGTCACCATCACCATCGAAAGCCAAGCCCAACTCGGCACCGGTGTTTTGCAAGGCAGCAATCAGGTCTTGCAGGTTTTCGGGCTTGCTGGGGTCGGGGTGGTGGTTGGGGAAGTCGCCATCCACCTCGCTGAAAAGTTCAATCACCTCGCAACCAATGGCACGAAAAATCGCTGGCGCAGAAGCACCGGCTATACCGTTGCCGCTGTCAACCACGATGCGCATGGGGCGGCTTAAATGAATGTCTTGAACGATGCGCTCTAGGTAGGCTTGGTTCACGCTGACTTGCTTGACACTGCCGCTTGTTTTCAAAACCCAAGTTTCATCCTGCATCATCTGACGCAGGCCTTGAATCTCGTCACCGTAAATAGCCCTGCCAGCCATCACCATTTTGAAACCGTTGTAGTCCTTGGGGTTATGGCTGCCGGTGATTTGAATGCCGCTTTTGCACAAGGTGTTGGCGGCGAAATAAAGTTGTGGCGTGGTGACCATGCCCACATCGATGACTTCTACACCGGCATCCACCAAGCCTTGTATCAGCGCCGCCGCCAAAGAGGGGCCGCTCAAACGACCATCACGCCCCACAGCCACCTTGGTTTCACCTTGCGCCAAAGCTTGGGTGCCGAAAGCGCGTCCCAGCGCCTGTGCGACCGAGGGGTTAAGCGATGAAGGCACCACACCGCGAATGTCATAGGCCTTGAATACAGAGGCTTCAATTTGCATGGCAGTATTGTAGAAGCAGGGCTTGGCGCAGACTGACATCGCACCATCGTATGATGGCCTCCAAGACTTACTCACATCACATGCTTTCCACGTCTGCTCACGCCCTCTTTCAAGCCAACGTTTGGCAAATGCCCATCAACTCGCCCTTGGGTTCGCTCACCTTGGTTGCCAGCGACAAAGGTTTGTGCGGCGTTTGGTATGAAGACCAAGCCCACAAGCCCGATTTGCGCCATCTTCCTTGGGGTCCATCTCAGCATTGGTTGCGTTTAGCAAAAACCCAATTGACCGAATACTTTGCAGGCAAGCGCAGTTCGTTTGATTTGCCTTTGGACCTGGCCAATGGCAGCGCCTTTCAGCAAAGCGTGTGGCGAGCCTTGTTGCAAATACCCTATGGCCGTTACTCCACCTATGGCGAGTTGGCGCAACACTTGGGCCAAGCCCAAGCCGCACGTGCAGTTGGCATGGCCGTGGGGCGCAACCCCTTGAGCATCATCGTGCCTTGTCACCGTGTGGTAGGTGCCAATGGCGCGTTGACCGGCTATGCCGGAGGCTTGTGGCGAAAAATGGATTTATTGCAACGCGAAGGCACGCTTTTGTGACAGGTACTTTGCGGTGGCGTCAATGGCTACCCGACTTTGTGTTGCTAGGTGTGATTTGGGGCTCGTCCTTTCTCTTCATGCGCATGACCTCGCAAGAATTTGGCAGCTGGTCCACGGCGTGGCTAAGGGTCAGTGTGGCGTGGTTGACCTTGCTCCCTTTTTTGCTGTGGCAGGGCCAAGTCCATAGCCTTGGCCTGCATTGGAAACGTGTTTTGCCTTTGGGCGTGGTGAACTCGGGCATCCCATTTATTTGTT
>CAMCWS010000069.1 GCA_945882755.1 Bordetella parapertussis
TGGTTGGGCGGTAAGTCCTCCAGACCTAATTTGCGAACCACTTGCTGCAATTCCACGGTAAGCCCGTGAAACTGCGCCAACATGGCGAGGCACTCCAGCACCTGCTTGTTGGTCTGATCAGAATGATGAGAAAAATCTTGCCTGCGGAATAACTTCATCCCACAGTTGTAATTTCTTATTGTTACAAATTATTTAATTTATTACTTAAATATATAGTAAAAATATTCATATTTTTGTTTTGCGTGGCGGCAAACCGGTGTGCTGCGTCAGCAGCTTTCCGGGCGCTGCTTTCACCCGCCCCTGCGTGACGGGGGAGGTTTTGGCCGCTACTGAGGTGCTGTTTTTGCGTCTACTGCTGGTGTAGCCCTCGGTGTTCAAGGGCTGAAAACGCGGAATCAAATGCTGTTTGCCATTGCCAATCAGGTCGGCACGTCCCATGGCTTTCAAGGCTTCGCGCAACAGCGGCCAGTTATTGGCGTCGTGGTAGCGCAAAAACGCTTTGTGTAAGCGGCGGCGCTTGTCGCCCCGCACTATATCAACCGCTTCACTTTCTCGGCCCACACGACGCAGCGGGTTTTTGCCCGAGTGGTACATGGCCGTGGCCGTGGCCATGGGGCTGGGGTAAAAGGTTTGCACCTGGTCGGCGCGAAAACCATTTTTCTTTAGCCACACCGCGAGGTGCATCATGTCTTCATCGCGGGTGCCTGGGTGCGCCGCGATGAAATACGGAATCAGGTATTGCTTTTTGCCCGCCTCGGCGCTGTACTTGTCAAACATCTGCTTGAAGCGGTCGTAGGAACCAATGCCCGGCTTCATCATCATGGAAAGCGGGCTGCCCTCGGTGTGCTCAGGCGCAATTTTCAAATAGCCGCCCACATGGTAGGTCACCAACTCTTTCACATACTCGGGGCTTTCCACCGCCAAGTCGTAACGCAAGCCTGAGCCGATGAGGATTTTTTTCACACCGCGCAGAGCACGTGCTTTGCGGTAGAGCTGAATCAAGGGCGCGTGGCTGGTGTTCAAGTTGGGGCAAATGCCAGGGTAGACGCAACTGGGTTTGCGACAAGCGGCTTCGATCTCAGGCGTTTTGCAACCTATGCGGTACATATTGGCGGTCGGGCCACCGAGGTCGCTGACCACGCCGGTGAAACCTGGCACCTTGTCGCGGATGTCTTCAATTTCGCGCAGGATGGACTCTTCGCTGCGGCTTTGGATGATGCGACCTTCGTGTTCGGTGATTGAACAAAAAGTACAACCACCAAAACAACCGCGCATGATGTTGACGCTGAAACGGATCATTTCCCACGCAGGGATTTTGGTCTCGCCATCATGACCGCCTTGGGCGTCTGCATAAGCTGGGTGCGGGCTGCGGGCATAAGGCAGATCAAACACATGATCCATCTCGGCGGTGGTCAGCGGAATGGGCGGTGGGTTGATCCACACGTCTCTGGCGGTACGTCCTTCACCATGCGCTTGAACCAAGGCACGGGCATTACCGGGGTTGGTCTCGAGGTGCAGCACCCGGTTGGCATGGGCATACAAAACAGGATCACTTTTGACCTGCTCGTAGCTGGGCAAGCGGATGACGCTTTTGTTGCGGGGCGGGACTTTGACCTGCTTCGTCGCTTCGCTCCTCGCAGTGACATGGCTGAGCGCGTCCTTAGCGTCATTGCGAGCGCCAATAGCGTCATTGCGAACGCCAATAGCGTCATTGCGAACGAAGTGAAGCAATCTCTCCTGAGGCTGCTTCGTCGCTTCGCTCCTCGCAGTGACAGTGTCCAACTCATCCTGCCGCGCACAAGTCTCGCCTTGCGCCAAGGCCTGCTCGCTCACCATCAAATACGGGTTCACATGCGACTCAACCCGTCCGGGCATGTCTACTTCTGTGCTGTCAATTTCGAACCAACCCTCTGGGGTGTGGCGCACCATGAAAGCTGTACCGCGTACATCTGTGATGTCGGTAATGGCTTCTTTGGCTGCCAAGCGATGTGCCACTTCCACCAAGGCGCGTTCGGCGTTGCCATACAGCAGCAAATCTGCTTTGGCATCAATCAAAATAGCGCGACGCACTTTGTCTTGCCAGTAGTCATAGTGGGCAATGCGTCGCAAAGACGCTTCAATGCCGCCAATAATGATGGGTACTTCAGGGTATGCCTCACGGCAGCGCTGGCTGTACACCAACACACTGCGGTCAGGTCGCTTGCCACCCACACCGCCAGGGGTGTAAGCGTCGTCGCTGCGGATTTTGCGATCGGCGGTGTAGCGGTTGATCATGGAGTCCATGTTGCCCGCGGTCACACCATAAAACAAATTGGGTTTACCTAAAGCCTGAAACGGCTCTGCGCTGTGCCACTCTGGCTGGGCAATGATGCCCACGCGAAAACCTTGCGCCTCCAACATGCGGCCAATGACCGCCATGCCAAAACTGGGGTGGTCCACATAGGCGTCGCCCGTCACCAAAATGATGTCGCAACTGTCCCAACCCAGCTGCGTCATCTCGGCGCGGCTCATGGGCAAAAACGGTGCCGTGCCAAACCTCGCCGCCCAATACTTACGGTAACTGGTCAGGGGCTTGGCAATGCGCTGGAAAAAGGAAACATCGATGGGAGCGTTCATTAGCCCCTGATTCTAGGTGGCATAGACATTCGCAAAGCTTTGGGCTTGAAATAGCCTTGCTGCTTTGAAGCATGCTTCAAAAACCAGATTACTGTATGTGTCAATTGTCGTAACATACAAGCATCGATTCCTGCCAGGAGCTAGCGATGAGCCTGTTTACTTACTCTAGCCGCGAATTCACCCGCGATGTGTCCGCCGCCAAACGCGCCGCGGAAAAAGGTCCCGTCTTCATAACCGACCGTGGTCGCCCCGCTTACGCCTTGTTGCGCATAGAGGACTATTACAAGCTACAAGGCCAGCCGACCGAAAGCCTGTTGGACGTGATGAATGCCATTCCTGGTGGAGAAGGAATTGATTTTGAAGCACCCAACTTGCAATTACAGATCCAGCCCGCCCAGTTTCTTCAAGCAGACTGAAGATGTTTTTGCTAGACACCAACGTCATTTCAGAATTGCGCCAAGGCAAGCCCATGCAAAACGCTCAGGTCTTGGCATGGGCGCAGCAGCAAATCTTCGAGCAGTTCTTCATATCCGCCATCACCCTGCTTGAACTTGAAAAAGGGGTACAAGCACTGGAACATAAACACCCCCCTCAAGGCCAAGCACTGCGACGTTGGATGGATGGCGTGACCGATGTCTTTGATGGACGCACAATTGCCTTTTCGGCCAGCATGGCCAAGCGATGTGCGGGTTTGCATTTTCCGCATAGCATTTCAGAACGTGATGCGATGATCGCAGCCACCGCCCTTGAACATCGCTTCACGGTGGTCACCCGCAATACCAAAGATTTTCAAACCACGGGCGCTAAATTGCTCAACCCTTGGGAAAGCTGAACATTACAAACGTACCCCGCTCCCGCACCGACTTGTTTTTGTCCTTCACTTGGCTGGGCCTGCAAGGCTTTGGCGGGGTGTTGGCCGTGGTGCAACGCGAAATGGTTGACCGCAAACAATGGATGACGCTGTCCGAGTTTGCAGAGGAATGGGCTTTGGCGCAAACCATTCCAGGGCCGAATGTGGTGAATCTCTCAGTCATGTTTGGCGCTAAACACTTCGGTCCCACAGGTGCATTGGCCGCAATGAGCGGCTTGCTGCTGTTGCCTGGCTTGTTGATGCTGGCCATTGTGATTGGCTTTCAAGCCTTCGCCCACTTGCCTGTGGTTGCATCCGCCTTGCATGGCATGGGCGTGGCAGCAGCTGGCATGGTGATGGCAGCAGGTTGGCGATTCTGGCCGACGGTCAAGCAACATCCCTTGGGCTGGCCTTTGGGTTTAGCGTTCGCAACGGTGAGCTTCGCATTGGCCGCTTTGATGCACTGGCCTTTGGCCCATGTGATTGGCGTGGTGGGACTGGTCTCCTGCGGACTCACATGGTGGCGCTTACAAGCCAAGGCGCGATCATGACTTGGCAACTGTGGCTGGAGTTGCATTTGCATTTCTGCATGTTGTCGTTACTGGCCGTGGGTGGCGCCTTGGCCATCGTGCCCGAGATGCACCGCTATTTGGTGAACGATTTGCAATTGCTTTCAGAGACGACCTTCAGCCAATCGGTTACCTTGGCACAAATTGCACCAGGCCCCAATATTTTGTTGGTGGGCGTCATGGGTTGGAACATCGGTTTACAAGCAGCCGGTGGCTTTGAAGCTGGGGGTGTGGCCATGGTCACAGGTTTGCTGATGGCTTTGTCTTTGTTAACCTCAGCGGTTCTGCCCTCCTCGCTGCTGAGTTACTTCATGGTGAAGTGGTTGCAATTGCATCAACATGCCTTGGGTGTTCGTGCTTTCAAAGCTGGCATGTTGCCACTGGTGATGGGCTTGATGATTTCAGCAGGATGGTTGTTACAAACTGCCAGCAACCCACAAATGGATTGGCGTTTGCTGTTGGTATGTCTCGCCAGTATGTTGATCGTGTTGTTCACCCGCGTACACCTGTTGTGGTTGATGTTGGGTGGTGCTTTAGCAGGTGCAGTTTTGGGCTTGTGATGTTGGGCGCGGCTTAACGAACGCTTCGCTGCCTGACGGTTTCGTAAAGGCAAATGCCGCTGGCCACCGACACATTCAAACTCTCCACACCACCGGCCATGGGAATACTCACCAGTTGGTCGCAAGTCTTGCGGGTGAGTTGTCGCAAGCCGTCGCCTTCTGCGCCTAAGACCCATGCAGTCGACACTTTCAAATCCACGTCGTACAAAGTTTGCGGCGCATCGTCGCTGGTGCCGGTGATCCAAATGTTGCGCTCTTTCAGTTCATTCAAGGTACGGGCTAAATTGGTCACCATGAAATACGGCACAGTTTCAGCCGCACCACTGGCCACTTTGGCTACCGTGGCGTTGATGCCCACTGCATGGTCTTTGGGGGCGATGACGGCATGTACACCTGCACCATCGGCCACCCGCAAACACGCACCCAGGTTGTGCGGGTCGGTGATGCCGTCGAGCACCAAGATCAAGGCAGGCACATCGGAAGGCAAGGCTTCCAAACAAGCATCCAGTGACTTGGCGATATCAATCGCGTGAACACGGGCGACCACCCCTTGGTGACCATGGCTGCCAGCCAACTGCGCCAAGCGAGGCCCATCAGCTTCCACCAATTTCACTTTGGCCTCTTTGGCTCGCTCTTGAAACTGGCGCATACGGGCGTCACGTCGGGTCGGATCAATGAAAACCTCAATCACCGACGCGGGTGATGTTTTCAGGCGAACGCCGACCGCGTGAAATCCAAACAATACCTTGATGGGCGTGGCCATGTGGTTTCCTAAATAAAGCTCAAGTGGCTGGCGCTTGCAAGTCCCGCAAAGGGTGTGCAGCAGCAGGCCAAGGGCTGGTGAAAAACGGCATCACCATGTCTGTGGTGACTTCATCGATATGAGATGGCGACCAACGCGGCGCATGGTCTTTGTCTACCGCCAAGGCACGAATACCCTCTACCGTGTCGCTTTGCGCGGGAGTCCGATTTAAATGCTGTGGGTGGAAACTGTGGCGCACCATGTCACGCTCCATGCGCAGTTCGTCACTCAGATTCATGTGTCTTGCTTTGCGAATTTGTTCCAAGGTGACGGCCAACATCAGCGGCGAGCGCTTGTGCAAAGATTCCAAGGCTTGTTTCTGGCCAGTCGCTTCCAAGGACTTTGCAATTCCTTGTAGATCAGCAGATTCAAACGCATGGTTTACATCCGATGACCACCAAACAGGCTTGGCACCTTGGGCGGTTTGGGTAGCTTGCGCAAAAGGTGATGTGAAGTTTTTCAAAGCTTCAACGGGCTGGGTCCAATCCAGAGCAGGCAGTTGCGACCAAAGCGCATTCAACTGTGAACTGTCACACAGTGCATCGGCCAAACCTGCGAACACAGCTTCAGCGCCATTGAGCATCTGACCCGTCAGGCCCAAATACTCACCCAAAGCACCTTGGCATCGACTCAAAAAATAACCGCCACCGACATCAGGAAACAAACCAATCATGGTCTCGGGCATTGCCATCTTGGTTCGCTCCGTGGCAATGCGCAACTTGGCACCTTGCGCCAAACCCATACCGCCTCCCATCACGACGCCGTCCATGAACACGATGCAAGGTTTGGGGTAATGGTGAATCAGATGATTAAGCCGGTATTCCTCGGTGAAAAAATCTTCCAAGCGTGGGTCACCTGCCAATGCAGCTTGGTGAAAAAAACGAATATCACCTCCGGCACAAAACGCACCGAACGCGCCCTCTTTACCCATGCCACGCATGGCCACAGCCTGTACACGCGGGTCGTGTTGCCATGCGGACAACACCTTCGTGATGCTGCGCACCATCTCCAAGGACAAGGCATTCAAAGCCTTGGCACGGTTCAAGGTGATCAAACCTACCTGCCCCTGCACCTCGGCCAATACATCGCCCTGCGTCAACACCGCCAACTCACCCATTTGAGACTCTCCAAGAAGCGACTTCATTTAAAGCCAACGCGCCCAAGACCAAAGCGCCCCCCAACATGACAGACCAAGCAGGCTCTTCGCCAGCGCCCAGCCATGCCCATGCAATGCCAAATAAAATCTCAAGCAAGGCCAACAGGGCCACTTCATGGGATTTCAACACCTGTGCTGCCCACACCGCAAGCAAACACGGCAAGGCCAATTGAGAAAAACCCAATCCTGCCAACCAAACCAAGTCGCTTGAACTTGCCACCCCTGGCAGGGCCAAAGGTGCGGTGTAGATGCAAGACAACATGGCACCCACCCAAACGGCTGGCATGAAATCTGCGGGTTGTTCAGATGCATGTTGATGGTGGGTGACATTCCACTGAACTGCACCCGCAAAAGGCACAGCCAAAGCCACACACATGCCTTGGAGGTGCTGTCCTGCATCGACCTGAACTTGCGAGACAAACATGAAGACCATACCCAACCCAGCCACCACAATCGCCAACCATGTATGAAGCGCCAAACGTCTTCCACCCACAAAGCGTGACATCAATGCGGTGAAGATGGGGCCCATGGCCATGGTGATGAGCACATTGGCGACGGTGGTCATGGTCAGGGCCAGCATGAAGGCGGTGAACATCACCGACCAGCACACGCCTGAGAGCCAAAAGGTTTTGTCTCGCCAAGGCAGGTTCAGCAACTGGCGACCTTTGAGCAAAGGCAACAATATGCTGAGCGAGACCAAGGTGAAGAAGCTGCGCCAAAAGGTAATTTCAAAGCCTTGGGCGTGTGTCATTTGACGGGACACAACACCTGCTGTGGACCACAGCAAGGTGGCCAGCACCATCACCCCAAGGGCTTGTGTGTGGCTCAGCTTGAAGCGCATGGAAGCAGAATCAGGAATCTCGGCTGGCACGCTTGCGTTCATGCTCTTTCAAGAAACGCTTGCGCAAACGAACACTCTTGGGTGTGATCTCAACCAACTCGTCGTCGTCAATGAACTCGACGCCGTATTCCAAAGTCAGTTGAATAGGTGGCGTGATTTTGATGGCATCTTCTTTGCCGCTCACACGGAAGTTGGTCAACTGCTTTGTGCGGGTGGCGTTGACCACCAAATCGTTGTCACGGCTGTGGATGCCCACAATCATGCCTTCGTACACAGGGTCATTGGGTTTGACAAACATGCGGCCACGGTCATCCAACTTGCCCAAGGCGTAGGTGAAGATTTCACCATCGTCCATGGAGATCAGCACACCGTTTTTGCGCCCACCAATATCGCCTTTGTGCGGCTCGTAGCCATCAAAGATATTGGAGATCAAGCCCGAGCCACGGGTTAAGTTCAAAAACTCGTTGGTAAAACCAATCAGTCCACGCGCAGGAATACGGTACTCCAAACGCACACGACCACGGCCATCAGGGTCCATGTTTACCAATTCGCCTTTGCGCTCACCTAATGCCTGCATCACGCCACCTTGGTGACCTTCTTCAATGTCAGCCGTGACCATTTCGATAGGCTCATGGCGAACACCGTCCACATCACGGTACACCACGCGGGGTTTGGACACTGCCAATTCGTAGCCTTCACGGCGCATGTTTTCCAACAAAATAGTCAGGTGTAATTCGCCGCGACCTGCCACTTCGAAAATACCGTCTTCATCGGTTTCTTTGACACGCAATGCCACGTTGTGCTGCAACTCTTTTTGCAAGCGGTCCCAAATTTGTCGACTGGTGACGTATTTGCCTTCGCGTCCGGCCAAGGGCGAGGTGTTGACGCAAAAGTTCATGGTCAAGGTGGGCTCGTCAATTTTGAGCATGGGCAAAGGACTGGGGTTCAAAGGGTCGGTGATGGTCACACCAATGCCAATGTCTGCAATGCCATTGATCAAGACGATGTCGCCAGGTCCTGCTTCGGTGGCTTGAATGCGCTCCAAGCCTTGGAACTTCAACACTTGGTTCACACGGCCTTTGGCAGGTGTACCGCCCTCGCCTTCCATGACCACCACATCCATGCCTGGCTTCAACGTGCCGGCACTGATACGACCTACGCCAATGCGGCCCACAAAGGTTGAAAAATCCAAAGCAGATATTTGCAATTGCAAGGGTGCTGAAGGGTCACCTTGCTGAGGCGGCACATGCTTCAAGACAGTGTCAAACAAGGCCGACATATCAGGTCCCCATTGCGCACCCGCCTCGCCTTCCACCAAGGAAGACCAGCCGTTGATGCCAGAGGCATAAACCACGGGGAAATCCAATTGTTCGTCGTTTGCGCCGAGTTTGTCGAACAACTCAAACGCCGCATTGATAACTGCGTCAGGGCGTGAACCGGGCTTGTCCACTTTATTCACCACCACGATGGGCTTCAAACCCAAAGCCAAGGCTTTCTTGGTGACAAACCGTGTTTGAGGCATGGGGCCTTCTTGCGCATCAATCAACAGCACCACGCCGTCAACCATGGACAAAGCGCGTTCAACTTCACCGCCAAAGTCCGCGTGTCCAGGGGTGTCGACGATGTTGATGTGGGTGCCTTGCCAGCTGACAGCGCAGTTTTTGGCCAAGATGGTGATGCCGCGTTCGCGTTCAATGGCATTGTTGTCCATCACAGTGTCGACCACTTTTTCGTGTTCAGCAAAGGTGCCAGACTGGCGCAACAGCTGATCGACCATGGTGGTTTTGCCATGGTCAACGTGGGCAATGATGGCGATGTTTCGAATTTGTAAGGTCATGCTGCACTCTCAAGTAAGGATTGGATTTCTTGGGGATTCAATAAGCGCTCGGGAATCAATTCCCCTGCGCGAACAAGGGCTGTGCCAAGCAAGGCGTGAGGCTCGGCGCCATACACGGCCACTTGATCGTGATCGGGCCAATCGCCACGGCGGCGCAAGCCACTCAGGAACCGACCTGCATCATCAGCCTGTAATGTGATCGGGTGATGACTGTCTAGCAGCACATCCACTGCACGCAAAGATTGAGGGCGCTGGCTTTCAGGCAAAGCTTCAAGCGCTTCAAGGGAGACGCATTCCTCAATCCCAAATTGCCCGCTTTGCACACGACGCAATGCGCTGAGAAATGCGCCGCAGCCTAAAGCGTTGCCGATGTCTTCACCCAAAGTTCTGATGTAAGTACCCTTAGAGCAATGCGCTTTCAACCAAACGCTACGCACACCGTTTTCAGCGGGTAGTTCTTTGAGTTCAAGAGAATGGATAAACACACTGCGCGGCGCACGTTCGACTTCAATGCCCTCTCGCGCATATTCGTACAAAGCTTTGCCGTCTTTTTTCAACGCGCTGTGCATAGGGGGGACTTGTTGCAAAGTTCCCGTGAACAAGGCTTGCACTTGTTGCAGTTTTTCAGGCGTGAAATTTACCTCTGCTTCAGCGATGACTTCGCCTTCGGCGTCCGCCGTGCTGGTGCGTTGCCCCAAGCGCAACACTGCTTCATAGGTTTTGTCTGCATCCAAATGGAGTTGGCTGAATTTGGTGGCCGCGCCAAAACAAAGCGGCAAGACGCCGGTAGCCATAGGGTCCAAGGTGCCAGTGTGTCCGGCTTTTTCAGCGCGCAGCAACCACTTGGCTTTTTGCAAAGCTTGGTTGCTAGACAGCCCTAGCGGTTTATCGAGCAACAACACCCCATGCACAGGGCGCCGTTGCACCCTGGTGCGAGGCGTTTTCATGGCGTATCAGTTTCCTTGGCACGAGAAGCCACAGCACGGGCGATCAAGGCGTTCATGTCTGCTGCACGTTCAGGGGTGCGGTCGTATAAAAAATGCAAGGTAGGTACGGTGTGAATATGCAAACGCTTGAACAAACCATTGCGCAAAAAACCTGCAGCTTGGTTCAAGCCCTCTAGACAAGCTTCAGGATCCCCCACCAACACACTGACAAATACCTTGGCGTGTGCGTAATCGGGGGTCACTTCCACCGATTGAATCGTCACCATGCCCAGCCGTGGGTCTTTCAACTCACGAATGAGTTCGGCCAGATCGCGTTGGATCTGGTCGGCGACACGAAAGCCACGGTGGGGTGTAGAAGACTTCTTGGCAGCCATGCAAACTTAGATCGTTCTTGCAACTTCCTTGATTTCAAAGAACTCAAGTTGATCGCCCTCGTTGATATCGTTATAGCCCTTGAGGTTCAAACCGCATTCGAAGCCTTCCTTGACCTCACGCACATCGTCTTTGAATCGCTTCAAGCTCTCGAGTTCGCCGGTAAAGACGACCACGTTGTCGCGCAACAAACGCAAACGGGCGTTGCGGCGAATAAAGCCATTGGTGACCATGCAACCGGCAATCGCACCAATTTTGCTGATGCGGAAGACTTGGCGAATCTCGGCCATGCCGATGATTTCTTCCTTCTTGTCCGGCGTCAACATGCCTGACATGGCGGCCTTGAGTTCATCCACAGCGTCGTAAATGATGTTGTAGTAGCGAATTTCGACGCCGTTGTTTTCAGCCAGTTTTCGTGCACCAGCGTCTGCTCGGGTGTTAAAGCCAATGATGACCGCCTTAGAAGCAATCGCCAAGTTCACATCAGACTCGCTGATGCCGCCCACCGCGCCATAAACCAGCTGTACGCGCACCTCTTCGTTGGTGAGTTTGAGCAAGGACGCAGCCAAAGCTTCTTGCGAACCTTGCACATCGGCTTTGATGATGATGGGCAGGTTTTTCACTTCGCCAGAGGCCATGTCAGAGAACATGTTTTCCAGCTTGGCGGCTTGCTGCTTGGCCAGCTTGGTGTTGCGGAATTTACCTGCGCGGTAGGTGGCAATTTCACGGGCACGTCGCTCATCGGACAACACCATGAATTCGTCACCTGCTTGCGGCACCTCAGTCAAACCTTGGATTTCCACAGGAATAGAGGGGCCTGCAGACTTGGTGGCTTTACCGTTTTCATCCAACATGGCACGAACACGGCCATAGGTTTGACCGGCCAACACCACGTCCCCGGT
>CAMCWS010000070.1 GCA_945882755.1 Bordetella parapertussis
CACCATGCCCACAGGGTGCAAACGCCCGACAAACGCCACGATGATGGCGGCAAAACCATAGCCCACCGGCACATAGGGGGTGAGTTGACCAATGGGCCCCGCCACCTCCAGAGCCCCCGCCAAACCTGCCGCGCCACCCGACACCAACAGCGCCAACCAAATGGCGCGGCGTGAGGAAAAGCCTGCATAGCGAGCGGCCTGCGGCGCCAAGCCGCCAATTTGCTGCGCCCATCCTGCTCGGGTGCGGAACAAAAACACCCACATCACGATCACGCCGACCAGCGCCAACACCAAACCGATATTGACCCGTGAGCCTTTGAACAAACGCGGAATTTGGGTGGCGGTTTCGAAAGTTTTGGTTTGCGGAAAGTTGTAGCCCAAGGGGTCTTTCCAAGGGCCGTAGACCAAATAGCCCAACACCATGATGGCCACATAGACCAGCATCAGGCTGACCAAGATTTCGTTGGCATGGAAGCGGTCACGCAGCCACGCGGTGATGCCTGCCCAGAACATGCCGCCCAGCGTACCTGCCAATAACAAAGGCACCACCATCCAAGCGCTGCTGGTTTTATCAGCCATCAAAGCCACGCCTGTGGCAAACACCGCACCCATGACGTACTGCCCCTCTGCGCCAATGTTCCAGACATTCGAGCGAAAGCACAGCGCCAGCCCCAACGCAATCAGCAACAAGGGCGTGGCTTTCACCACCAACTCGCCCAGAGCGTAGCCGCTGCGAATAGGCTCCCAAAAAAACACGGCCAAGCCCTTGACGGGGTCTTTGCCCAGCATCACAAACAAAATGACACCCAGCACCACGGTCAGCACCAAGGCTAACAAGGGCGAGGCAATGCGCCAAAAATCCGAAGGTTGGGAACGGGCTTCGAGTTTGAGCATGGTTATTGCACCGATTCTTCTGCGTGGTCCCACAAACCGCTCATCCAAGCGCCAATTTTGGCGACCGTGGCATCGGCACGCGCGATGGACGGCGACAAACGCCCTTGCGCCATCACATGCAAACGGTCGCTGAGTTCGAACAATTCATCCAACTCCTCGCTGATCACCAACACCGCACAGCCAGCGTCTCGCAGCGCCAGCAAGGCTGCGCGGATTTGCGCTGAAGCGCCCACGTCCACGCCCCAAGTGGGCTGGGAAACAATCAACAACTTAGGAGATGCATCGATCTCACGGCCGACGATGAATTTTTGCAAATTGCCACCCGAGAGCGACTGCGCCAAGGCCTGTGCACCACTAGCTTTGACTTGGTAACGGGCAATGATGGCGTCGGCTTGGGATTTCAATGCGGCCATGTCGATCCAACCGGCGCTGTTGATGGCGTCATCTCTTGTCAATAAGAGGTTGTGCGCCAAGCTGAGGCTGGGTACCGCACCTCGGCCCAAGCGCTCATCGGGGACAAAATGCAAACCCAGTTTGCGGCGTTGCGCAGGTCCTTGCGAGCCCACCGCCTGCCCTTGCAAACAAATGCTGTCATCTGGCGCACGGGTGTCCTCGCCGCTCAAGGCATACATCAGTTCGCGCTGCCCATTGCCCGACACACCAGCGATACCAACAATTTCACCTTGGCGCACCTCTAAGTCCATGGGTTGCAAATTCATGCCAAAGGGGTCCAGGCGCGGCAGACTGAGTTGCTTGACCGCCAACACCACCTCGCCTGGCTGACTGCTTTGGTTGACCAAGGCAGAGGGTTCGCTGCCAATCATCATTTGGCTGAGCGAGGCATTGGTCTCTTGGCTGGGAATGCATTCGCCGCTGACACGTCCGCTTCGCAACACAGTGCAATGGGTACACAGAACGCGGATTTCATGCAATTTGTGGCTGATATACAAAATGCTGCAGCCCTCTTCCACCAATTTGCGCAGCACCGCAAACAGTTTGTCCACCGCTTGAGGTGTGAGTACCGAGGTTGGCTCGTCCAATATCAGCAAACGCGGTTCCGACAACAAGGCGCGGATGATTTCCACCCGCTGCATCTCACCTACGCTTAAGGTATGCACAGGTCGCTCGGGCTCTAAATCCAAACCATAAACAGCCGCCTTGTCGCGGATGCGCTGGGTCACCTCGGCCAGCGAAAGCGATTTGTCCAAGCCCAGCCAAACGTTTTGCGCCACGCTCAAGGTGTCAAACAGGCTGAAATGCTGAAACACCATGCTGATGCCCAAAGCGCGGGCTTGTTGGGGATTGCGAATCTGTACAGGCTTGCCATCAAAGTGGATGCTGCCAGCGTCAGGTTGCACCGCGCCGTAAATGATTTTCATGAGGGTGGATTTGCCCGCGCCGTTCTCGCCCAAGATAGCGTGGATTTGGCCAGGCAGCACATCCAAGGCGATGTTGTCGTTGGCCAGCACGGCGGGATACTGCTTGCAAATACCCTTGAGGCTCAGCAAAGGCGGTTTGCTCAAGCTGCAATTCTCCTGAAGATTTCCTGTGCAAGCATCGCTTTTGCACAACTGTTTTCGAACATCTTGAACAATGTACCACCCTGAAACGTAACCCCATCACATTGCAACTGCGCGCACTTCGGTCTACACTTTGTGCACCATGAAGGCTGCAAATTTTGACTCCCTTACCTACGCCAACCGGCTCAAAGCAGCCGGCATGGACGGCGGTTTGGCTGAGGTTCAAGCCAGCGCCCTGACCGAGGTCATACAAGACCATTTCCAAAGCCTCAGCACCAAGCAAGAAGTTCAACAACTGAGCCTTGACCTGCGCAAAGAAATACAACTTCAGGGCCAAGAGCTGCGAAAAGACATGCAACTACAGGGCCAAGAGCTGCGAAAAGACATGCAACTTCTCAGACTGGAAGTGCAAAAAGACATGCAGTTACTAGAGCAGCGCATGGTCATCAAATTAGGCAGTCTCATGGTCTTGGCCATTGGTGTCGTGGCCACTGTGGTCAAGCTGATCTAAAGCACCAGCAAAGCCCTGAAGTCGTTCACATTGGTGTGGGTAGGACCCGTCACCACCAAGTTGCCCAAAGCCTCAAAAAACCTGTAGCTGTCATTGCGGTCCAAATAGACCGAGGGTTTCAAGCCCAAGGCGTCAGCCCGCGCCAGTGTGTCAGGCGTTACGAGAGCCCCCGCGTTGTCTTCCACACCATCAATGCCATCGGTGTCCGCGGCCAAGCCCCATACCCCCGCTTGGCCTTGTAATGCCACAGTCAAGCCCAAACAAAACTCACCGGCACGCCCACCTTTGCCTCGCGGCACACCTGCCGCTTGAGGACGCACCGTGACCGTGGTTTCACCGCCGCTCAAAATCACGCAAGGTGTTTGAAAAGGTCCCTCGCCCCTTGCCGCTGCACGCGCTAAGGCCGCATGCACCTTGCCCACTTCACGCGATTCGCCTTCGATTTCATCCGACAACACATACGCGTTCAAGCCTGCAAGACGCGCCACTTCTGCTGCGGCTTGCAGTGATTGCTGAGGCGTAGCCAACATCTTCACGCTATGGCCCTGAAACACCGCGTCCGAAGGTTTGGGGGTTTCCAAGCCGCCCGAGCGCAAACCCGTCAGCACCGCCTCGGGCAAAGCAATGCGGTAACGCTCCACGATGGCGAGCGCTTGGGCGCAGGTACTGGCGTCGGGGACTGTCGGGCCACTGGCAATCACCGCCGGATCGTCGCCGGGCACATCGCTGATGGTCAGCGTCACCACTTGCGCGGGATGGCAAGCCGCCGCCAAGCGGCCGCCCTTGATACGCGAGAGGTGTTTGCGCAGCGTGTTCATTTCCAAAATATTGGCGCCACTTTCCAAGAGTTCGCGGTTGATGCGCTGCTTGTCTGCCAAAGTCAGGCCCTCGGCAGGCAGGGTCAGCAAGGCAGAGCCGCCGCCTGAGACCAAGCAAATCACCAAATCTTCGGCGCTCAAGCCTTGGCACAAAGCCATCATGCGCTCAGACGCCTTTAGCCCAGCTTCATCAGGCACCGGATGCGACGCCTCAACGACTTCGATGCGCTGCGCCAAACCCGCAGGACGCTGCGGCGTGTGGTGGTAGCGGGTCACAACCAAACCCGCCATGGGTGCGTCTTGTGGCCACAAAGCATCCAAGGCATGTGCCATGGCGCCAGCAGCCTTGCCAGCGCCCAACACCACAGTGCGGCCACGCGGTACGGCTGGCAAACAAGCGGGAATGTTCAACAAGGGCTGGGCACGAGCCACCGCTGCGTCAAACAATTGGCGCAAAAACTGCGCGGGTTCTTGGGCGTGGTAAGGGGTAGAAGCCATGGCGGGCGAGCATAGCGCATTGCCTCAAGTTAGAGCCGCTCAGGTCGATTCACTGTTACCCAAAGCTAAGAGCACACACCATGGCCACCGTTGACTTCAAAAAATACCTGCAATCTGACACATCGGAAAACGAAGACCTGTGGGTTTGGGTGGCGTTTGTGGTGTTTTTCCCTGTGGTGATTTTTTGGTACACAGGTCGCATTCTGACCAAAGGCGTCGAAGCCGCGAACGACCAAATGGCGACGAACGCCAGGCGGCAAATGATTCGCGACAACCAACAAGTTGAGCAAAGTGCCCAGCGTCGCTTAAAGATGCAAAAAGAACACCAAATTTACTTGGCAGAACGCGAAAAACGCTTGCAAGCCTACGAGCAACAGCTCAGGGCTGCGCAAAGCCTCGGGTAATCATGGTTGTCAAATTCAGTCATTAGCCGCAGAGTACGCCATTCACCCTTTATGAATGGGATAAGCCATGCGGTTTGGGTTGATCGGTCAATCTTTGCTCATCACCTTGGCGATGGTGGTTGCGGCTTGCTCTACCAAACCCATGCCTGCACCTGCGCCGACCTTGCCCACCCAAGCGCCCGAGGCCAAGCCCGCTGAGCTTGCTGTCGATCCCAGCAGCATTGCGACCGACAAGCCCGGCGTCCTTGAGCCTGAGGCAGTTGCCCACCCTAAAGACACTGAGCCCACCAACGACACGCTGTCGTCTGCGCGAAACAATGCCGACTACCGTAAAGATGCCGCTCGCCATATTTACCGACGCTTACCCGACAAAATCTACAAAGGTAAGTTGCCACCCATGCTCAAAGCCGTGGTGGTGGTGGATATCCATATTGAGCCCTCCGGACAGGTAGGACGCATCGACTGGGTCCGTGTACCCAAACATACGCCAGAGGTAAAACTCGATATTGAGCAAGCCATTCGACAGTCCGCCCCGTTTCCAGCGCCCAAGTACCTCAGGCAAGTCAGTTTCACCGAAACATGGCTGTGGCACCGCAGTGGGCGCTTTCAGCTCGATACCCTCACCGAGGGGCAACTCTGAAGGGCACTTCGCCCGTGAAGCCGCGCTGAATCAGCGCTTTTTCAGGCTTTGCCAGACCTGACGCTCATCGGACAAGCCCTCATCGGCCAGACGTTGGCTGATATGGGCGTGGTCGCTCAAAGCCGCCAATTCGCGCATTTGACTGAACAAGGTTCGGTAACGCGCTAACGCATAGTCGGCATTGCTTTGCAGCAAAGCAGGATGAGGCTCAGGGTGGTCTGTGGGCTGCTGTTCTTTCAAAGATGCTTCTCGTTCTACACGGAGCTGGTCTGTGAAGGCCGACGACATGATGGCGGCCGGAATGGCAAACACACCAATACCAACCAAGGCCAACAACACCGTCAACAAACGCCCTGCAGGGGTGATGGGGGTGATGTCGCCATAACCCACACTGGCCAAGGTGACGACCGCCCAATACATGGCTGTGGGAATGTCTTCAAATTTATCGGGCTGCGCACCACGCTCGAGCAAGTAGCCCATGGCTGCCGTGATGAAGACCAGCATCATCATGATGAAGGAAGAGGCTGCCAACACCGGCAATTCACGTTTGATCACCAAGAACATGGTCGAGGTGGATTTGTTGTAGCGACTGAGCTTGAGCAAACGCACCAGCCGAACAATGCGCAAGAAGCGCAAATCAAACAGGTTGGCAAACAGCACTTCCAAAATGAACGGCAAGATGGACACCAAATCGACCAAGCCGCTGAAAGAGCTGGCAAATTTCCATCTGGATCGCATCGGTTGGGCAGCATCGTTTTCTGCTGAAGAGTAGATGCGTAACAGGTATTCCACCAAAAACAGGCCAAAAGCGATGGCGTCGAGGATGAAAAAATGCATTTCAAAATTCGACCGAATACTCTCAACCGACTCCAACACAATCGACAAAGTTGAAACAGCGATCCAAAAAATCAGGAATAAGTCCACCATCAAGGGCAAGCCCTCTTGCTTGTTATCCGAAGCAAACATCAAAGCATGCACTTTTTGGCGTCGCGTCATGCCCGCGGTTTGTTGATTGAATTGCGCCAGCGCTGGCAACAAGGTGGTACTGACTTTGAATACCCGCAGCAGTCGCAGCAGCCTGAGCAAGCGCAAGTCGAGGCTGACAAAGCTGGCCAAGTAAAAAGGCGCAATTGCCAACAGGTCAATGATGGCGTAGCGGCTGCCCATGAAGCGCAGCCGCGCGAACCTGGACTTGGCAAATTCAGGGTCAGCGGGGGCAGTCCACCAGCGCAGCAGGTATTCCAGCGTGAACAACAAGACCGATAGGGCCTCAAAGGCAGCCAGCTCGGCAGCATAAGCGGCCGCGAAAGCATCCGCTGTTTCAAGCACCATGGCCAACACATTTGACAAAATCAATAAAGTTGACCAACGGCTCACGCCAGCGTGCATTCCGTGTGGATTTTGTTCATTGAACAACAGGTCATAGACGCGATATCGCCAAGATGAATGTGAACTGATTGAAGACGTCATAGGGACGGATATTTCTTTTAAAAAGATGACGAATGGTAGATCAGGCCTTGGGTCAGAGCTGAAATCATGTCATTTATTGGGTGGGTTTTCATGCTTGACAAACCAAAACTTGAACAAATGAAACGAGGGACTTGCATTGCAGTCAATTAAAGTGAATACAAAAAAATTCTTTTTGAATTAAATAAAAAAATAATTGGTAATTAAAAATTAATTTTAATAATACTGACTAATTCTCATCTTTTATTGTTCTATCATATATTTCGATTTTATCAATTAATAGGGGAACAAGCCCATGGCAAAGAATATCCGATACGGGGAGTATGTACAGGCTGTCACTGTCGACTCCAACACCATCAGCTATGACAAGCTGATGCCCAAACCGAAACTTGACAAAAACGGCAAGGAAATCACCAGCAAGCCCGAAAAGCTCAAGCTGGCAGGTGCTGACGTCGTGAACCTGTTGAAGCCCTACTTCAACACACGCTTCATGGAGCAGGCCCGTGCGGTGGTTCCTCTGGCGCTGTTTCTGGGTTTGTTCCAATACATTGTTTTGCAAAGATCGATTGCCGACGCCACCCTGATCACTGGCGGTTTGATCGCTGTGATGATTGGTTTGATGATCTTTATGGAAGGCCTGAAGCTGGGCCTGATGCCTTTTGGCGACATCATCGGCAGCAAATTGCCGCAGAAACTCCCCTTGCCTGGCGTGCTAACCATCGCCTTTCTATTAGGTATTGGTTGTACCTATGCAGAACCCGCCATTGGCACCTTGCAAGTGGCTGGCTCTATTGTGGACCCCACCAAAGCACCCTACCTCTACACCATGCTTAATGCCCATGCACCGCTGACAGTGCTGTTGGTGGGCTTAGGTGTGGGCGTGGCTGCGGTGTTGGGCACTGTCCGCTTCTTGTACGACTGGTCGCTCAAGCCTTTGATCTTCATCGCCTTGGCACCTGGCGTGTTGCTGACCGCCTATTGCGCCATGGACCCCGAACTCGCCACCATCGTCGGCTTGGCATGGGACTGCGGCGCGGTGACCACCGGTCCAGTGACTGTGCCTTTGGTTCTGGCGCTGGGCATTGGTGTAGCCAACTCCGGTGGCAAAAGCAGCGGTCAGCTGTCCGGCTTTGGCATCGTGACCTTGGCCTCGATATTCCCCATCGTTGCTGTTCTCAGCCTGGGCATCTACCTGAAGTTCACCCTGCCTGTTGCTGATATTTTGGCTGCCGCTGAAGCATCCAAAGCCGCTGCAGCTGCAGTGACCAACCCCACTTGGTACGAAGTCTCGCCTGGCTTGGACATCAAAATGGGCATTCAAGCCATTGTGCCTTTGGTACTGTTCTTGTTGGTGGTCTTGTTTGCCGTGTTGCGCGAAAAACTGCCCAACGCTTTCATCATCACTATGGGCTTGTTCATGTGTGTGTTGGGCATGTGTACCTTCAACGTGGGCTTGACCTACGGATTGGCCGCTTTGGGCTCACAAACCGGCTCTTTGATTCCCATCGCTTTTGTCAGCTTGGACGGTGCCCCAGCCCTGTACCCTGCTGCCATCGGCATGTTCTTGGCTGCGGCCTTTGCCTGGTGCTTGGGTTATGCCGCCACCATGGCTGAGCCTGCTTTGAACGCCTTGGGCGTGACGGTGCAAAACCTGACCAACGGCTCCTTCAAGAAATCCATGCTGATGTATGCGGTTGCGATTGGCGTGGCAACCGGCATCATGTTGGGCGTCTTGAAACTGATCTTTGATTTCAACTTGTTGTACATCTTGATCCCCGGCTACGTCATCGCTTTGGTGCTGACCTTGTTCTCATCTGAAGCTTTCGTGAACGTGGGTTGGGACAGTGCGGGTGTGACCACCGGTCCTGTCACCGTGCCTTTGGTTCTGGCCATGGGCCTGGGCTTTGGCAAGGCAGTTGGCGCTTTGGAAGGCTTTGGCATCTTGGCTGCCGCCTCGATTGCGCCCATTTGTTCTGTGCTCGCCTTGGGCGTGTACGTGGAATGGAAAACCAAACGCGAAATGCGAAACGCAGTGGCCGCTTGATTGAGCTGCGCTGACACATCAGTAAACATTCATTGACAGAATTTGAAGGGAAATTTCATGGCTACCAAACGTAAAGTCACCAACTTGACGGAAGTTGCAAACATCACCTGTGTGGTGCAAAAAGGCTCGGCTGACGCCATCAACCAATCATTGTTGGATGTGGGCGTTCAGGGCACCACCGTGCATTACGGCGTGGGCACAGGCGTTCGTGAACGCATGGGCATCTTGGGCATTGCAGTTGACGTGGAGCGCGAAGTATTGAGCGTTCTGGTCCCCTCAGACCAAGTGGACCGCATTTTTGAGCGCATGTACTTGGCCGGTCGCCTCGACACGCCTGGCATGGGCTATATCTATGTCACGCCTCTGCTGCAAGCGGCCACATACATTCCTCCGCATTTGATCGATGCTTGAGTGACCAACCTATCAGGTGATACACATGAGCAATGAACATAACAACCCAAACACTGCCATTCCGCACATCGACTACACACGCTTGATCACTTGCGTGTTGTACGAAGGTGGTGCTGAGAAGCTTTTAGAGATGCTTCACCACAAAGGCGTCAACGAGGCTTACTTCTACGGCGTTCGCGGCAACCCTGTCGGACGTGCTTCTGAAGCTTCCGGCTTGCCCGAGATTTCCAAAACTGAAGTGTTGCACGCGGTGGTGTCTGCCGACCAGGCCGATTACATCTACCGGACCATCTACCACGACTTCAACCTGGACAAACCCAGTCAAGGCGTGATCACGGTCAACCGCTTGGTTCGTTCTTCGCAAAATGTGCTGCCAGCAGGCCTTGCACATGAAGCAGAACTTTGAACCCCACACACAGCCCTATTAATTAAAAAAGATTCAAGGAGTTAACCATGAGTGATGAAGCAAAAAACCGTGTCCAACGCAATAAACGCCTGATTTTTGATGCAGAGGCTTACGTTCAGTTCAACACTGCCCAAATCCAAGCAACCCGCAGCCGTGTTGAAGAAAACATCACCGATGCCATGCAGGCCTACACCATCGCAGCTGCTGGCAACCGTGAACTGATCATGCGTTCTGCGGAAGATGTCTACCGCAACCGTGTGTTCATGCTTGAGAACCTCAAGCCCACCTCGGAATTGGAAGAAATTTTCCAGCGCTCCATGATCAACCGTACGCGTATCGAGATGCTGGACAACCGCAGCAAGATGAACCGCGAAATGCTCAAGGCTTCAGAAGACCTGTTGGAAGCCATCAAAGCGCTGAAACAAGTGGGCAAAACCTTCTTGGACATCTGCGAAAAGATGACCGAGCATGTCGATGAAGTAGCCGACGACAACGCCAAATTGTTTGACGGCGAATTGGTGGCCAAAATGCATGCAGCCACGGCCATCAACAATGAGTCACGTGTTTTGGAAAATTACGACATGGTCAACCTGATCCGTGACAACGCTGTCGGCAACCGCAAAACCATCACCGCCTTGGCTGATGCCAGCAGCGAGTTCTCCGATGCGCTGGGTGAGTTGCAAGAAGAAGCCAACAGCCAACGCGACACCATGATTTCTTTGCGTGAAAAAATCGACGCCAATCAGCGTCGAGTGGCCGACGAGTTGTTCAAACTCTAAGGTCTCCCGTTGAGCTAGTCCCAGAAGCAATCATTCGTGGTTGCTTCTTTTTTTGTTTTTAGACATATTGATTGAACATGCGCCCCCCTATTCGTCAAGTTGTGATGGACATCCTGGATGGCTCCCCCAACTACAAAGCCAGCCGGTATGTGGAATGGGTCATCACTGTGGTGGTTTTGACCAATTGTGCTGCCGTGATTTTGGATTCAGTGCCAGAGCTTCACAACAAGTACAAAGATTACTTCCACGAATTTGAATTCTGGAGTGTGATGTTTTTCACCACTGAATACATACTGCGTGTATGGTCATTGGGTGCCAAGTTTGCTGACAATGATTGGCGCGGCAGACGTCAATATATCTTCAGCCCCTTTGGACTTGTGGATTTCTTTGCCACCATGCCCTACTACCTGCACCTGTTTTTCCCCACGCTGGATTTGCGAATTTTGCGGGTATTGCGCTTGCTGCGCGTACTCAAGCTCTCCAAGTACAACACCGCGCTGCAAGATTTATTCAACGCGGTGTATTCGGAGCGCAAAGCCTTTGGTTCGGCCGTCTTTCTGCTCACGATTGCCGCCATCGTTTCAGCCTCATTGATGCATTTTGCCGAGGGCCATGCGCAACCTGAATTTTTTGGCACCATCCCCCACTCGATTTATTGGGCGATTGTGACCATCACCTCTGGTTATGGCAACGTGGAACCTGTTACCAAGTTTGGCGAAATCATTGCCTTGGTCAGTGGTTTTTTAGGTGTGTGCATGGCTGCGATCATGACCGGTATCGTGGCCTCGGCTTTCTCTAACCAAGTGGCGCGTAAGAAGGCTGCATTTGAATCGCAATTGCGCGAAGTGTTCAAAGACGGACAAATGTCGGATGAGGAACAAGCGGCTCTCAAACGCTTACAGGCGCAATACCGCTTCTCGGATTTGCAGGTTGAGGCCATG
>CAMCWS010000071.1 GCA_945882755.1 Bordetella parapertussis
CTGCAAGTGAAATTGAAGCAGCCCACGCGGCTGGCGTGGTGGCTGTGAAGCTTTACCCCGCAGGGGCAACCACCAACAGCGACTCTGGCGTGACAGCGATTGCCCAAACCTACAAAGCGTTGGAAGCCATGCAGCGTGTGGGTATGCCTTTATTGGTACATGGAGAAGTTACCGATTCGAATATCGACCTCTTTGACCGTGAAGCGGTGTTCATCGACCAACACCTGATTCCTTTACGCCGCGATTTCCCCGAGCTGAAAATTGTGTTTGAACACATCACCACCCGCGAGGCCGCGCAGTATGTGGCGCAAGCAGGGCGCTTTACCGCCGCCACCGTGACTGCCCACCATTTGCTCTACAACCGCAATGCGCTCTTCATGGGCGGTGTGCGGCCGCACTACTACTGCCTGCCGGTGCTAAAGCGCGAAATACACCGCCAAGCTTTGGTAGACGCGGTCACCTCGGGCAGCGACCGTTTCTTTTTAGGCACTGACAGCGCACCCCACGCCACGCATTTGAAAGAACACGCCAGTGGCTGTGCGGGCTGCTACACCGCCCTGTCTGCGCTAGAGCTTTATGCCGAGGCTTTTGACAGCGCAGGTGCTTTGGACAAGCTCGAAGGCTTTGCCAGCTTTCATGGCCCCGATTTTTATGGTTTGCCCCGCAACACCAGCAAGGTGAGCCTGCAACGCCAAACTTGGACGCTACCCGAGAGCCTGCCCTTTGGTCAAACCAGCCTCAAACCCTTGCGGGCAGGGGAAGCGTTGGATTGGCAGCTAATGGCTTAACCGTCAGAATTCAGATAAGATTTCTGAAAACTGAAGAGGTGGTCCATGGAAACCGTCAAAATGCGAGAGCGAAGGCAGTTGACACTGCCTGCTGGGGTGGTTGAGCAAGTGCAAATAAAAACCAATGATGCTTTGCAAGTGACCGTTGTGAATGGGGTAATTCAACTCACTCCCCTACACCCTGGGGCGAGCAAAAAAATATCTTTGCGGCCCTTGCTTGGACTCGCCAAAGGTGTTTATCAAACAGAAGAAAAAGCACCTCTCAGCCAATATGTTGAAGAACTCAGGAATGAGTGGGAATGAGCAAAGACATTCCCCTTGAATGGGGATTTCAACTGCATGGCAAGAGCGTCTATTTCGATGCAAATATCTTTATCTACCTCTTAGAACACCATTCTGATTTGGGGGAAGTTTGTTTATCCATTGTTCAAAGTGCGGTTGACAAAGGGTTGGATGGCTATTCAGGCGATCTGGTGCTGGCAGAGTTGTTGGTTAAGCCCTTAAAAGACAACAATGCCAGGGCAGTCAAAGCAGTGAAAGATTTATTTTCAAAAGAAACACGAATTGAATTGCTGCCACACAAGCGATCAACTTTCGAAACAACTGCACTTTTACGCGCTAATTACAAAATCAAACTACCCAATGCCTTGCATATTGCGACCGCCATAGAAAACCACATTGAAGTATTTCTCACCAACGACAGAGAAATCCCTTCCATTCCTGAAATTACTGTGTTGCTTCTACCCAGTTCTTAGTTATGTTGCCTGAAAATATATGGGCTAACCCATGGCACAGCCCATGGCAAAAAACAGGTTTGCACATCCTTAATTCATGGCAACAGCAACCTGACGCCCTGCATACCTGCTTGGCAGTCAAACAAACAGACTTTGTGGCAGTACCCCAAACCCAGCTGCCAAGCGATGAAGCCTACGAAGCTTTTATCTACAGAACGCACACCGTACCCACGCGCAACAATGCCCACGATTTTTTCAATGGCTTGTGTTGGTTGCGCTTTCCGCAAACCAAACAACAACTCAACCGTTTGCAAGCCCAAGCCATACAAAAAGAAGGCGTGACAGCGCAGCGTGGAGCGTTACGCGATGCGCTCACCTTGTTCGACGAAAACGCGGCCTTGCTGTGTGCGCCTGAAGTGTTGTGGCAGTCTTTGCGTGGACAAGACTGGCAAGCATTGTTTGTGACGCACCGAGAAGCATGGAAAGACGCACATCTCACACTGTTTGGTCATGCCCTTCTAGAGAAGTTGCTAAAGCCCTATAAAGGCATTACCGCGCATGTGCTTTGGGTACCTGTGCCGATGGATATTCAAGCTGCAGGGGACGTTGCATTGGATGCTTGGCTGTCACACCACATTCATGAAACTGAAATGCAAGACAAACCCTTTTTACCCTTACCCGTGTTGGGGGTTCCAGGTTGGTGGCCTGCCAACGAAGAGATGGGTTTTTATGAAGACCCTCAGGTGTTTCGCCCACAAAAAAAACAGGGGTATTGAAAAAAACGAAATTGCCCTTACCATTTTCGACCTCGGGCCATCTTCTTGGCCAGTTCAAAGGACTTCATGAAACGCGTCATTCTTCTCATCGTCACCAACTTGGCAGTCATGCTGGTCTTGGGCATTGTGGCCAGCTTGCTGGGCGTCAACCAATTCCTGACCGCTAACGGTCTCAACCTCAGCGCATTGCTGGGCTTTGCCATGGTGATGGGCTTTGGCGGTGCTTTCATTTCTTTGCTCATCAGCAAGCCCATGGCCAAATGGACCACGGGTGCGCAAGTCATCGATCAACCCCAAAATGCAGACGAAGCTTGGTTGCTTGACACTGTGAAAACCTTTTCGCAACGCGCTGGCTTGGAAATGCCTGAGGTGGCCATCTATGAAGGCGAACCCAACGCCTTTGCTACCGGTGCATTCCGTAACTCTGCCTTGGTCGCTGTCTCTACCGGTTTGCTGCAAGGCATGACCCGCGAAGAAGTAGAAGCTGTGCTTGCCCATGAGGTGGCGCACATCCAAAACGGCGATATGGTCACCCTGACCTTGGTGCAAGGTGTGCTCAACACTTTTGTGGTTTTCCTGAGTCGCGTCATTGGCTACGCGGTGGACAGCGCTTTGCGTAAAAACGATGAGGAAAACACGGGACCAGGCATGGTCTACTACATCACCAGCATCGTTTTAGACATTGTGTTGGGTATTGCAGCCAGCATCGTGGTAGCGTGGTTCAGCCGTCAGCGTGAGTTCCGCGCCGATGCAGGTGCCGCGGTATTGATGGGCCGCAAGCAGCCCATGATCAATGCCTTGGCTCGCTTGCAGCATATGCAGTCAGAAGGCTTGCCCCCCAGTTTGCAAGCCATGGGCATCAGCGGTGGCTTGGGCAAGATGTTCTCCTCGCATCCGCCTTTAGAAGAGCGCATCTCTGCTTTGCAGAACAGCTAAGTCATTTTTTATCAGCGCGATTCGCCCAAGGCTTGGGCGATCGCATTTTTTTTCACTCGAGGTTTGGGGCATTGACCTTTGGGTAAGTCGAACCACACACGCACATCGTCTTCTAAACATAGCCCGTGCATATAGTTGTAGATCGCTTTCTTCAAGCCCTGTCCCAACATATCGTGGTCAGTGCCTGTGGGGTCGACAAAACCTATGTCGTTTCGCGCAAAAGAACCCTCCGGCAAAGGAATCAATGTGACGCCATAGTCTTGCGGGTTCATGCCCACAGGCGAATGCACGGTACAAGCAAAGCGGTGAAAAAAGCCACTTTGAATACAACCATGCAAAAACAGTTGCCTGACATATTCCAAAGCATCCACCGTGTCCTGTACGGTTTGTGTGGGAAAGCCGTACATCAAGTAGGCGTGAACCAAAATACCCGATTGGGAAAACCCATGAGTGACACGTGCGACTTGGTCTACCGTCACGCCCTTTTGCATCAAAGCCAGCAAGCGGTCGCTGGCCACTTCCAAGCCCCCCGACATGGCAATACAGCCACTCTCCGCCAGCAGTTCAGCCAACGATGGCGTGAAGGTTTTTTCGAAACGGATATTGCCCCACCAAGAAATATGGATGCGTCTGCGCAAAAGTTCTTCTGCCATGGCCTTCAAGGCTTTGGGCGGTGCAGCTTCATCCACCAAATGAAAACCCGTTTGCCCCGTTTCACCCACGATGCGCTCAATACGGTCCACCAAGGTATGCGCAGTCGCTGCGTCATAGCGTGAGATGTAGTCTAGAGAAACATCGCAAAAACTGCATTTCTTCCAATAACAGCCATGTGCCACGGTCAGCTTGTTCCACCTGCCATCGCTCCACAAACGGTGCATGGGGTTGAGCATGTCTAGCAATGACAAATAACTTTGCATAGGTAAGCCATCCCAAGTGGGTGTGCCTACATCGTCAAACGGAATATCGGGTTCTGCAAAGTTGATGTACTTGACTTCGCTGTTAACACGCGCAAAGGTGCGTACCAATCGCTGTGCAGACCGTTTGCCTTGCAAGTGTTCAAGCAAAGCCAGCAGGGGACGCTCACCTGCGTCCAAGGTGACGTAGTCGACAAAGTCAAATAAACGCGGTTCATTCAAAGAGCGCAGCTCGGTGTTGACATAGCCGCCACCCAACACAATGTTCACATCGGGGTGGTGTTGCTTGATGGTTTGCGCCATTCGCAAAGCACCATAGACCGTGCCAGGAAAAGGCACTGAGAGCAACACCAAATGCGGTTGATGCTCTTCAAAAGTTTCAAGGGTCAAGTCATGCAGTACTTGGTCGATGAAGCTTGGCGGTGCCGCTAAAGCCTTGGCCAGTGGGTCAAAGCTGGCTTGGCTGGAGGCCAAAGATTCACCGTAACGTACAAACGCAAATCGATCATCCACCGCATCGCGAAGTACATCAGCCAAGTCATTCAAAAACAGGGTGGCTATGTGCCTGGCGCGGTCTTGCACACCCAAGGCACCAAAGGCCCATGTCAGGGTATCGTCGTCGGTATGGTCAAGGCTTGCGAAGCGGGGTCCTTCTGGCACAAAACCGCGTGCTGCAATGCGGTGTGCCAAGGTCGGGTCAAGGCCTTGCAAAAAGCCAATCACCGGCTCTATGCAGTCCACGTAACGCTGAGCATGGTCTAAAAAGCAGTTCACACTGGCGCTGCGTTCATGCAGCGATTGGGTTGCGGCAATGGCCTGAACCTGCTTCAAACCCTCTGTACTGAAAATGCGCAGCACCAGCTTCAAAGCCAAATCATCTTGTCGGGCATCGACGCCCTGTGAACGCAAAAAACCCGTCAAATAAGCGCTTGACGGGTAGGGGGTGTTGAGTTGCGTCATGGGCGCAATCAGCGCCAAAACGCGAAGGTCTTTCACGCGGGAAGGTAACCTTCCACAGACAAATAGCGCTCGCCTGTGTCGTAGTTAAAGCCCAGTACTTTGGCACCCGGGGCAAGTTCGGGGAGCTTTTGTGCAATGGCCGCCAAGGTGGCACCCGAAGAAATACCTACCAACATCCCTTCCTCACGGGCTGCGCGACGACCGTATTCACGGGCGTCTTCAGCGTCCACTTGAATCACGCCAGTGAGTAAATCGGTGTGCAAGTTTTTAGGGATAAAACCTGCGCCAATGCCTTGAATCGGGTGAGGCGAGGGAGCGCCGCCAGAGATGACGGGCGAGGCCTTGGGCTCTACCGCAAACACTTGCAACTGTGGCCATTTCTCTTTCAAGACTTGTGCACAACCGGTGAGGTGTCCACCTGTGCCCACACCCGTGATGATGGCATCCAAGCCATCGGGAAAGTCAGCCAAAATTTCCAAAGCGGTGGTGCGGACATGAACCTCGATGTTGGCGGCGTTTTCAAACTGTTGAGGCATCCACGCACCTGGCGTGGCATCCACCAGCTCTTGGGCTCGGGCGATGGCGCCTTTCATGCCTTTTTCGCGAGGTGTTAAATCGAAAGTAGCGCCATAGGCCAACATCAAACGGCGGCGCTCGATAGACATGCTGTCGGGCATGACCAACACCAGTTTGTAGCCTTTTACCGCTGCCACCATGGCCAAGCCCACACCCGTGTTGCCCGAGGTGGGCTCGATGATGGTGCCACCGGGCTTTAAAACACCGCTCTTCTCGGCGTCTTCCACCATGCTCAATGCGATGCGGTCTTTGATTGAGCCACCTGGGTTGCTGCGTTCGGACTTGATCCACACCTGTGCATCTGCGCCAAACAAGCGGTTCATGCGTATGTGTGGGGTATGACCAATGGTCTCGAGGATGTTATGTGCTTTCATGCGCAGCTCCTTTATGTGAAGAGCGATTTTGCAATACTTTCATAGCCACGGCTTCGCCGAGTTTGATGCCATCGACCCCAGCCGACAAAATGCCACCGGCATAACCTGCACCCTCGCCACCTGGAAAGAGGCCGTGCATAGTGGGGCTTTGCAAATCTTTGCCACGCTCAATGCGCAAAGGTGAAGAGGTGCGTGTTTCAACACCTGTCAGAACTGCATCAGCCATGTCAAAACCTTTGATCTTGCGACCAAATACCGGCAAGGCTTCACGCATGGCGTCAATGGCGAAAGAGGGCAACACATGGCGCAAATCGGTCATATGAACACCAGGTTTGTAGGAGGGTTCGACACTTCTCAGGGCAGTGGACGGTACGTCAGCCAATAAGTCGCCCACCAACTGTGCAGGTGCGTGGTAGTTGCTGCCCCCTGCAATGAAGGCTGCAGCTTCCAACTGTCGTTGCAGCACCATGCCTGCCAAAGGATGAAAACCGTCGACGGTGTCCAAGGTGTCTAAGCGAACCGCGTTACCCACTTCTTGGCCTAGCGCTGCCTCGAAAGAAGCTGCATCTGTGGGGTAGTCGCTCGGGTCAATGCCCACCACCATGCCAGCATTGGCGTTGCGTTCGTTGCGTGAATATTGGCTCATGCCATTCGTCACCACCCGTCCTGCTTCACTGGTGGCAGCCACCACCGTGCCACCTGGGCACATGCAAAAACTGTAGACAGCTCGCCTATTGCTGGCGTGGTGAACCAGTTTGTAGTCAGCCGCACCCAACATGGGGTGACCCGCATGTTTGCCCCAGCGGGCACGGTCAATCACGCTTTGCGGATGCTCAATACGAACCCCAATAGAAAAAGCCTTGGCCTGCATCGCCACTTGGTGTCGGTGCAGCATGGTGAAGGTGTCACGTGCGCTATGACCCAAAGCCATCACCACATGGTGTGCAGGTAATTCGTAGCTCTCGCCTGAGTCTTGTTTCAAAACTTGCAGCGCTTGAAGTTGGCGCTGATCGTCGTAGCGAATATCTGTCACACGCTGGGCAAATCGAACCTCACCACCCAAGCGAATGATTTCTGCCCGCAAGCCTTCGACCACCTTCACCAATTTAAAGGTTCCGATGTGTGGATGCGCTGCCCACAGAATTTCTTCGGGTGCACCAAAACGCACAAATTCATTCATGACTTTGCGACCCAAGTGTCTAGGGTCTTTGATTTGGCTGTAGAGCTTGCCATCGGAAAATGTGCCGGCACCCCCTTCGCCAAACTGCACATTGCTCTCAGGTTTTAAAACCGATTTACGCCACAAGCCCCAAGTGTCCTGGGTTCGTTGACGAACGGCTTGACCGCGCTCAATGACGATGGGCTTCAAGCCCATTTGCGCCAAGACCAGCGCGGCAAACATACCGCAGGGGCCAAAACCCACCACCACAGGTCGTACGGCGCTAAGTGTTGGCCAATCTGCCGGTGCTTGTACTGGCGGGTGCCATTGCATATTCGGTGTGGCTTGGATATGCGGGTGCTGTGCGTGTTGTTGAAGTAGTTGTTGCGCTTTGCTGCTGTCATGGAGTTGCACATCGACGATATACACCACTTGTAACTTTTGCCGTGCATCAAAACTGCGTTTGAACACTTTCCAATCTGCAATCGCATCCAAGGAAATTCCCAGCGTCTGTGCAATCAATGGCGCAAGTGAGGGTGGGTACAGCGGAGGATTAGAAGCCGTGTCTGGCGGATCGAAAGCACCGTCGAGTGGCAGTTTGAGTTCGGAGAGACGAATCATGGGCGCATGGCGTCTATCAAGGGCAACATGTCCTTGGCCATCAACATGCCTGCATGGTCTGAAATATGGTCGCCATAGCTGTACAAAAATTTACCCTCTTTGGCGATGGTGCAAATGTCTGCGGGGAGATCGCACAGCAAAGGAAGTGGGTCATACACCAGCAAGGCTGGGTTGTCGTGCATCAGCTTGGTGATGAACTCTTGGTAGGCAGCCGTTCCTTTGAGGTGGTCAGTAAAGCGCAGCTCGCATAAGGGGTTTTTCTGCCGTTGTAAAACGCTGTTGAGAAATTCAAAACGCGTCAAGCCGCCGCTGATGCAGCTGTTGGGGTCTGGCAATGTCGGGTTGTCAATCACAAACACCACACGTTTGCCAGATGCTTGCCAATACTTGATCCTGTTCGAATAGACAGCTACATTTTGATCAATCTCTTCAGTGGTGGTGTGTTGGGCGATCAAGCCTGTTTCCCCATCGAGTCGGTACATCCCCCGTAATGCATTCGCCAAAACCACCACTTTTAAATTGGGATTGGCATCCATTGCATCGTAGGCGGCACGGTTGACAGGAGCGGTCTCCCCTGAAAGCACATTCACAGGTCCCATCATGGCCCAACTGTGCTCAGGAGGTGAGGATCGAATCAAGCTGTAAATAAGCGCCTCGCCTTTGCTGTCGCCCAACAGCACATGGGTAGGTGGCTGGACCTTGCCATCTTGAAAGCACCACATCAGCAAATGCTGCTGATCAGCTGGCAGTGTGCAACTGGGTGTCAAAGTGCCCCGCTCAACACCCACCACCAGGGTGGAGGGGTCGGCATTGAGCATGCCATGGTGTCGAAATTTCAATCCATCAAAACGGTTGATGGCGTGTGACATCAGCAACACAGCAACCATCCATAAGCTCAGCCAAAGAACAGCACGAGGGTATTTTTTGCCAAAGCGAATCGGTTGCTCCACAAATCGGTAGGTCAGGTAAGCCAGCACAAAGCTCAGCACAACCAGCCCCAAGCGAACCTCTGCAGAGGGCGTTTGTGAGGCCAAAATTCGCGCAAAGGAAAGCAAAGGCCAATGCCACAAATACAGCGGATAGCTGATCAAGCCAATCGCAACCAAGGGACGTGAAGCCAGCCAAGTACTGTTGAGACTGCTGTTCATGCCGCCGAGCAATACCAAGGCAGCTCCCGTGACTGGAATGAATGCCCAATAGCCGGGAAAAGCCATGTCTTTGTCAAAGAAAAAAGCAGATCCAAGAATCAAGCCCACACCCCACCAGCCGGCAGGGTTGCGCCATGCTCTGGCCATGCGTGGGTTATTCATCAAGGCAATGGCCAAAGAAGCACCCAGTAACAGTTCCCAGCTGCGGCTCAAGGGCGAATAAAAATCACGTGCCATGTCGCCCTTAAAGACCAACCAAAAGCTATAGCCAATCGACGACACCATCAGCACCATCAGCATGTGCAAAGACCAGCGGGGGATTCTTTTGAACAGCAGCAGCAGCAAGGGCCATAACAAGTAGAACTGCTCTTCAATTGCCAGCGACCATAAATGCAACATCGGCTTGGTGTCAGCGGCGTTGTCAAAATAACCGGACTCTCGCAGCAGCATGAAGTTGGTGAGAAAAATGGCACTGCTACCGGTGTGCTTGGCGAGTTGTTTGTATTCAATGAAGTTAAGGCAAACCCAACCAGCCAATAAAGCAAAACCTAAAACCAAGGACAGTGCAGGAAAAATACGCCGCACACGTCTTGCATAAAAGTGTCGCAGACTGAATTGCTGATCGCGCAGGTCGCGAAGTATCAGCCCAGTGATGAGGTAGCCGGAGATGACGAAAAAAACGTCCACCCCGACAAAGCCACCGCTCAAGTGTTCGGGAAAAGCGTGAAAGATGACGACGATCAAAACCGCAATGGCCCTTAAGCCATCAATATCCGGTCTGTAATCTGCTTGGTTTTGCGAAATACTGCGCCTCGCTTCTTGTTAAAAAATACACGCTTGGGATGTGTCTAGCCCGAATCATAGACGCGTGGATAATCCTTGGGGTGAAGCTCGCTAGGCCGTCGCTGGTGCAAGGACAGAAATGTCGCACTGGAGGAACGTCCGGACTGCACAGGACAGCGTAGGAGGTAACACCTCTCCACCGTGAGGTGAGGATCAGAGCAACAGAGACGAGTCACCTTGGGTGCTAGCACACAAGGTGGGTGAAACGGGCAATCTCTACGCGCAGCAATACCAAGTAGGCCATCGTTGAGGCGGTTCGCTGAGATGGCGGGTAGGTAGCACCGAGCCGAGTGGGTGACTCTCGGCCCAGAGTAATGGCGGTCACGTATGGGGAAACCCATACGCACAGAATCCGGCGTATCGGCGAGCTTCACACTTTTGACGAATTTAGAGGTTTTGTAATCTCTCGACATGCGCCAACAAAGAACGCTTGGCAACTGGCCACAACTTAGAAGGCACATCGTCGTAAGCATGCTTAACCCAATCATCCATGCTGCCCTTAGGATGTTGCTGCATCACAGCCAAAATCTTGGCCTCACGTTTGAGTCGATGCGCTTTGAGATGCGCGATACAAGCACGCGCATCGTGCGCCTCACCCCATACATTGCCTAAAACATAGCCATGCGCTGGCAAGATAAATTGAATATGGTGTTGCGCGCAAGCATTGAGCAATTTATCGAGCGACTCCAAATAGTCCGTCATATGCCCATCGGGCGGGTCGACCACTGTGGTGCTGCCATTCAAAACATGGTCACCACT
>CAMCWS010000072.1 GCA_945882755.1 Bordetella parapertussis
TCAGGCTGTGGCAGCTTAAAAAAAACATTGCACAACGTGTGCACAGGTAAATTCACCTCCGTAATCACCCCTACTCCACCAGCGTTGATGTCAAACGTGCGAATTTCCAGCGGGGGCTTGCCCTGCAATGCCATACGCGCCCGCACGCTCAAAGGCTTGCGCTCTTTCCGACGGCGGTCCGATTCTGATGGGATTGAAATTGGCGAAGCTTCTTCATCAGGAACTAGAGGTTGTGGATCTTGGTCGACCATGTCGTTTAATGTAATTCATCCCTTCGCTGACCTTAAGATCACGCACCGACCAGCTCGCTTCCAACCCAAGGCATAAAACTCCGTACCTGACTTATGACACCCGCCATCAGTTCAAACAGCGTCATTTCCACCCCCTACGAAGACTTCATGCGGCATGTGTATACCCGCGGCGTTCAAAAAACCGACCGCACCGGCACCGGAACGCGCAGCGTGTTTGGCTATCAAATGCGTTTTGACTTGACCCAGGGTTTTCCGCTGGTCACCACTAAAAAAGTACACCTCAAGTCCATCATTTATGAATTGCTGTGGTTCCTAAAAGGATCTAGCGACAACCATTGGCTCAAAGAGCGCGGCGTGAGCATTTGGGACGAATGGGCCCGCCCCGACGGCGATTTGGGTCCTGTGTACGGCGTGCAGTGGCGCAGCTGGCCTGCCCCCACCCCAGAAAACCCCCAAGCGCATATTGACCAAATCAGCCAAGTGATCCAGACCTTAAAAACCAACCCCGATTCGCGCCGCATCATCGTGAGCGCTTGGAACGTGGCCGACCTGTCCAAGATGGCGCTGATGCCTTGTCACGCCTTCTTTCAGTTTTATGTGGCGCCGCCCACCACCGCTGGTGGCAAGGGCCAACTGAGTTGCCAGCTGTACCAACGCAGTGCCGACATTTTTTTGGGCGTACCGTTCAACATCGCCAGCTATGCGCTCTTGACCCACATGGTGGCGCAGCAATGCGACTTGGAGGTGGGTGACTTCATTTGGACCGGTGGCGACTGCCACATCTACAGCAACCACCACGAGCAAGTGGAACTGCAACTTTCACGCTCGCCCTTCCCCGCCCCCACGCTGCACATCAAACGCAAACCCGACTCGATCTTCGACTACCAGTTCGAAGACTTCGAGGTGCGTGACTACCAATGCCACCCCGCCATCAAGGCGCCGGTGGCGGTGTGACGGGCAGTCGCAGCGTCATCAGCCGCCAGCAGCTCATTGGTTTGGTGGGCATCACGCTGATGTGGGGCATCAATTGGCCGATGATGAAAATCGCTTTGCGTGAAGTCTCGCCCATGTATTTCAGAGGCGTCACCATGGGGCTGGGCGCACTGTGGCTGTTGTTCTACTTTCGCTTTCAAGGCTTACGCCTGTGGCCGCAAACGCGGCGTGAATGGCGCGACATTGCCTTGCTGGGCATACCCAATATGTTTTTATGGCACGCCCTGTCCATCATGGGCGTGATGTCACTGCCCTCGGGACGAGCCTCTATCTTGGGTTTCACCATGCCGGTGTGGACGGTAGTGATTGGCGTACTTTTCATGGGCGCTGCGCTGACCCCTCGCATCATTGCGGCGGCACTGGCCACTTTGGCCGCCATTGCTTTGCTGATCTCGCATGAATTCACCGCCTTGCAAGGCCGCCCTATGGGTGTGTTGTGGATGGAGTTGGGCGCACTGAGCTGGGCGATTGGCACCTTGTGGATGCGCCGCATCAGCTTCACCCTGCCCGTGCAGTCCTTGACGGTGTGGATGATGCTGATGAGCAGCCCCTTGATTTTGCTGGTCGCCGCTGGCACCGAAACCTGGCCCACATGGGAGTTATCGCCTTTGGCTTGGGGTAGTTTGGCCTATGCAGTGCTCATCAACTATGGTTTTGCACAAATTATTTGGTTTGGCATGGCCCGTGACCTGCCACCCGCCACCAGTGCCATGAGCATCATGGCGGTGCCGGTGGTGGGTACCTTGAGCGCCAGTTTGCTGATTGGCGAGTTGCCCCATTGGCAAGACTATGCAGCGATGGCGTGTGTGGTCTTGGCGATTGCCGCTGTGCTGTTGCCCCAACGTGCGGTTGCTACAGTCAAGCCTTCAACAGATTGAACACACCATGCCACTGCACCTGATCTACGCACGCTCACGCAACAACGTCATTGGCAAAAATGGCGACTTGCCTTGGCATTTGCCAGAGGATTTGGCGCATTTCAAACGCACCACCTTGGGCCAAGCGGTGGTGATGGGGCGGGTGACGTGGGAGTCCATCCCCGAGAAATTTCGTCCTCTGCCAGGGCGGCGTAATGTGGTTGTTTCTCGGCAAGCAGACTACATCGCCACTGGTGCCGCCGTGGTGACTTCACTGCAAGCCGCACTGGCCTTGTTTCCTGCGGATGAGGTGGTGTGGTTGATTGGTGGCGCACAGTTGTACGCCCAAGCCTTGCCACTGGCCTCCCAAGTGGTGGTCACCGAGATTGACGCCGACTTTGAAGGCGATGCGTTTGCCCCTGTCTTGGGTCCTGAATGGCATGAGACCGAGCGCAGTCAACATACGTCAGCCCAAGGTTTGGCTTACAGTTTGGTTGTTTTACAAAAATAAACTTGAATCTCTTTATGGAAGAAAATATCCTTAACTTTTACGTAACAAAAAGGAAGTGAAGATGACTGAAATTCATTTCATGGTTGAAGAATCAGCAGAGGGTGGCTACTCAGCCCGAGCAGTTGGTCACGACATATTTACCGAATCGGACAGACTAAACGAAATTCACAGTCAAATTCGAGATGCGGTTCATTGCCATTTCGACGAGAACGATATGCCCAGCGTGATCCGATTACACATCACAAGGGAAGAAGTTATTGCGGCATGAGACTGCCCAGAGATTTATCTGGAACCCAACTTGTCAAGCAACTGCAAATCTTTGGCTACACCGTTACCAGACAAACAGGTAGCCACATCAGGCTGACATGTTCGAATCCCACGCAACACCATGGCAGAAACCGACAAGCATTATTGAAACAACTTTTGGACTGAACTTTGAAACTCGCCACTTGGAACGTCAACTCCCTGACCGTGCGTTTGCCGCAGGTGCTGGACTGGTTGTCCGCGCAAAACGAACACGGCGGCATGGATGTGCTGGCTCTGCAAGAAACCAAAACCACCGACGACAAATTTCCCAAGGCAGAGATTGAAGCTGCGGGTTACCACGTGGCCTTCTTCGGCCAAAAAACCTACAACGGTGTGGCGCTGATTGCCAAGCACCCCATCACCGAGGTGGTACACAACATCACAGGCTTTAGCGACGAGATGGCCCGTGTCATCACCGCCACAGTTAACGGTGTGCGGGTGGTGGGTGCCTATTTCCCCAACGGCCAAGCCCCTGACAGCGACAAATTTGTCTACAAAATGGCGTGGCTCAACGCCTTACAAGCCTTCATCAAAGACGAACTGACCCGCCACGACAAACTGGTGTTGATGGGTGACTTCAACATCACCTGGGACGATTTGGATGTGTGGGACCCCGTTGCCTTGGCCGGCACCATCCACTGCACCGACGAAGAACGCGCCCACTTCAAAGCCTTGCTCGACTTAGGTCTCACCGATGCGTTCAGGCTGTTCGAGCAAGCCCCGAAAAGCTACTCGTGGTGGGACTACCGCGAGTTCGCTTTCAAGCGCAACCGAGGCCTGCGTATCGACCACATCTTGGTGTCCTCGGCACTGGTGAAAAGCGTGACAGCCTGCGTGATCGACAAAGCGCCGCGCAAAAACGAACGCCCCAGCGACCACACCCCCGTTGTCGTGACGCTGTGAAATTAATCGGGGTCAGATTCCAATTAATTGCCCTCTTGGCCTTGGCAGGTTGTGCGACCGAGCAATGGAAAGCGGCAGAGGCGCAATGCATGATGCAAGCCATGCCCATCTTTCCTGTTGCCACCGAGCAGCGCTGGGTGCATGAATTGCCACCCATGCCCTTCATGCAGAAATGCGTGCAAGTGAGTTACAAGGACAAAGACGGCAAAACCTTGTTACGAACCGAGTGCAGCATGGTGCCCATGATGGCCATGCCGCGTTTGGAAACCATCGACCTGAACCAAAAAGCCCGCAACGACTATGTGCGCAGTTGCGCACAGCAAAGTTGCTTTGTCAGCTATGGCAACACAGATTGCAAACTACCCACACCTGAAGCTGCGCCCAAGCCCTAGAGCGGGGTTTACTCAAGGCCCAGTTCTTGGATTTTGCGGGTGATGGTGTTGCGGCCAATACCGAGCTTGTGCGCAGCATCGATGCGCCGCCCACGTGTATGCGCCAAAGCGGTTTGAATCAGAGAGGCTTCAAAGCGACGCGTCATCTCGTCCCACACATCCACACGGCCTGAGGCCAACAAGGACATGGCCTCAGCCTCTAGGCCGGCTTGCCAGTTCTCGCCGGGGGCATTCAACACCACGGGTTTGCCCACAGGGTGACCAAGCAAAGGCGCTGGGCTTGACGCATCATGCACAACAACTCCCACACCACTCATCGCCGTACCCGCTGCAGGGACAGGCGCCAGCACCTCGGGCGGCAGGTCTTTGGGCTCAATGGCTTGGGCAGGCGCCATGACGGTGAGCCAATGGCAGATGTTTTCCAACTGACGCACATTGCCAGGGAAGGCAAAGTTTTGCAGCAGTTCGCTGGCACTGTCCGATATGCGCTTGGCCTCCACGCCCAATTGCTGGGCGCTTTGTTGCAAAAAATGCCGCGTCAGCATGGCGATGTCTTCGCGGCGTTCGCGCAGCGGGGGCAAGCGCAACCGGATGACGTTCAAGCGGTGGAACAAATCCTCGCGGAATGCACCTTCTTGGACACGTTGCTCCAGATTTTGGTGCGTGGCGGCGATCACCCGCACATTGGTTTTGATGGCATTGTGGCCGCCCACACGGTAAAAACTGCCGTCCGACAACACCCGCAACAAGCGGGTTTGCAAATCAAACTTCATGTCGCCGATTTCGTCCAAAAACAGCGTACCGCCATCGGCCTGCTCGAAACGCCCACGGCGCATGGCTTGCGCACCGGTGAAAGCACCTCGTTCGTGGCCAAACAGTTCGCTCTCCAACAAATCTTTGGGAATCGCCGCGGTGTTGATGGCCACAAACGGACCATCGGCACGTTGCGAATGCTTGTGCAAAGCACGGGCGACCAACTCTTTGCCCGAGCCCGATTCACCCGTGATCATGACGGTGACATTGCTTTGGCTGAGTCGGCCAATGGCGCGAAACACGTCTTGCATGGCAGGCGCTTGGCCCAGCATTTCAGGCGTGCTGTCCACATTGGTAGCGCTGGTTTGTTCGCGCTGACTTTCTTCCACCGCACGGCGTATCAACTCGATGGCTTTGGTCAAGTCAAAGGGCTTGGGCAGGTACTCAAACGCACCGCCTTGGAAGGCAGACACCGCGCTGTCCAAATCGGAATAGGCCGTCATGATGATGACGGGCAGGCCAGGCATTCGGGCTTTGACTTGCGAGAGTAAATCCAAGCCCGAACCACCGGGCATACGGATGTCGCTCACCAGCACTTGGGGGGATTCCTCAGGAGTGACTCCATCCAGCGCTTGCAGCACCTCACGCGGATGGGTGAAGCTGCGGGTGGGAAGGTCTTCACGCATCAAGGCTTTTTCGAGCACGAAGCGGATGGACTGGTCGTCGTCAACAATCCAAATAGGTTTCATCGCGGTACGTTACCTTGTCATGCGCCTAGGCGCTTTGCTTTTTCAGGGCAGCGGGATCAAAATTTTGAAATCCGTACGCCCTGGCTGACTTTCACATTCAATCAAGCCTTGGTGCTGTTGCACAAAGGATTGCGCCAAATTCAACCCCAAACCCGAGCCACCATCGCGCCCCGACACCAAGGGATGAAACAGCCGCTCCCGAATGTCTTCAGGAATGCCTGGGCCGTTGTCAATCACATGCAATTCCAGTGCCAAGCGAAAGCGTTTTTTCACGAAAGTGACCTGCCGCGCAATGCGTGTGGCCAAAATGATTTGCGCGTCACCCATGGCAATGCGGTCTTTCAATGCCAGGGCCGCGTTGTGGGCGATATTGAGCACAGCCTGAATAAGCTGCTCCACATCACCACGGAATTCGGGCAGCGAGGTGTCATAGTCACGCCGCACCTTTAAACCCTTGGGAAATTCGGCCAAGATCAGGGTGCGAACCCGCTCGCAGACCTCGTGAATATTGACGTTGCCCACCACTTGGGGGCGGCGATGCGGGGCCAGCAAGCGGTCCACCAAGGTTTGCAAGCGGTCAGCCTCTCGAATGATGACTTGGGTGTACTCGGTCAAGTCACGCGAATCGAGCTCCAATTGCAGCAACTGCGCCGCCCCACGGATGCCGCCCAAGGGGTTTTTGATTTCATGGGCCAAGTTGCGAATGAGCTCTTTGTTGGCCTGTGCCTGCTCCATTTGCCGCTCTTCACGGTCTTGGCGGGTCTGGGTTTCTTGGGGCAGCAACTCCACCACCACTTCGTCTGGGCTTTCGGTCGTGGCCACCACCACATGCACCGCATACGGCTCGGCGCCTTGGCGTTTGAGTTGGTCGTCAAAACGCAGGGCAGAAAAATCGTGGCGTCTAGCACCTGCAATGGCTTGGCGCATGGCTTGTGCGTCCACAAACAGCTCCGCTGCATTGGCGCCGTGCAGGCTGCGCCGCGACAAACCCATCACATCTTCAAACGAGGCATTGGCAAACAACACGCGGTCGTCAGCCTGCACCACCAACACCAAGGTGGCGAGCAGATCGAGGGCAGCAAAGCGTTCAGCAGGCATGGCGTGATTCAGGGCAGGCGTGAGAGTTCACGTTTCAAAGCGGCTTGGTCGGCGGCACAACGCTGTACCGTCAGGGTGTCGGTGATTGATTGGCAACGCTCGTTCAAGCGTTTAAGCTCATGGCTCAAAATACCTTTGGCTTGCCCATCACGCTCACGCTGCGCGACCGCGTCCACACGTGGAGCGGTTGGCTTGCCAGCCAATGCAGGTACCACAGGCGTCACTGCGGAAGCTGGCTTGGAGGGTTGTGGCACTTGGGTTTCTTCCAAAGTGCTGATCGTGACCGATTCACACGAATGGTCTGGTTGGGGTTGGTTGGTATAGAGGTTGCCGCAGCGCCATACAGACGCTTCATTGCCCATGGCAAGCGTGCCACTGACACTCACCACCAAAGCCAATAACCATGCGATCCGTTTCATACCTGCCAGTGTCCCTCTAACTGCCGACTTCTGTCATGCCAACTGTTCACCTGCATCCCAAAAAAAAGGACGGCGCTGGGCCGTCCTTTGGGTTGCGATCGACCTGTACGGCTCAGAGTGAGTAGTACATGTCGAATTCCACCGGATGGGTGGCCATACGAAAGCGTGTGACTTCTTGCATTTTGAGTTCGATGTAAGCGTCGATCATGCTGTCGGTGAACACGCCGCCTTTGGTCAAGAACGAACGGCCCTTGTCCAAATACTCCAAGGCTTGGTCCAAGCTGTGGCAGACGGTTGGGACCAATGCGTCCTCCTCGGGTGGCAAGTGGTAGAGGTCTTTAGTAGCTGCTTCGCCGGGGTGGATTTTGTTTTCGATACCGTCCAAGCCCGCCATCATCAATGCGGTGAAGCACAGGTAAGGATTGGCCATGGGATCGGGGAAACGTGCTTCGATGCGACGTGCTTTGTCTGAAGCTACATGGGGAATGCGGATAGAGGCAGAACGGTTACGGCTGGAGTAAGCCAACTTCACAGGCGCTTCAAAGCCCGGCACCAAACGCTTGTAGCTGTTGGTGGTGGGGTTGGTGATGGCGTTCAAAGCACGGGCGTGCTTGATGATGCCGCCGATGTAGAACAAAGCGGTGTCGCTCAAACCAGCATAGCCTTTGCCTGCAAACAGGTTTTTGCCGTCTTTCCAGATGGACTGGTGAACGTGCATACCTGAGCCGTTATCGCCAACGATGGGCTTGGGCATGAAAGTCGCGGTTTTGCCGTAGGCATTGGCCACGTTCCACACCACGTATTTCAGTTTCTGGGTCCAGTCGGCACGCTCAACCAAGGTGCTGAATTTGGTACCGATTTCGTTTTGACCGGCACCTGCCACTTCGTGGTGGAACACTTCAACTGGGATGCCCATTTCTTCGAGCAACAACACCATTTCGGCACGCATGTCTTGGGTGCTGTCCACGGGAGGCACGGGGAAGTAGCCGCCTTTAACAGTAGGACGGTGGCCGCGGTTGCCGCCTTCAAGCTTGGCGCCGCTGTTCCAAGGCGCTTCGTATTCGTCAATTTTGAAGAAAGCGCCGGACATTTCATTGCCCCATTGCACATTGTCAAAAATGAAGAATTCAGGCTCGGGGCCAAAGTAAGCGGTGTCACCAATGCCAGAGGCCTTTAAGTAGGCTTCACCGCGCTTGGCGATGGAACGTGGGTCGCGGTCATAGGCCTTGCCGTCACCGGGTTCCAACACGTCGCAGGACAAGACCAGAGTGGGCTCTTGGAAGAAGGGGTCGATGAACGCGGAATTCGCATCAGGCATCAACAACATGTCAGAGGCTTCAATGCCTTTCCAACCGGCGATAGAGGAGCCGTCAAACGCGTGGCCTTCGCTGAATTTGTCTTCATCGAAATGGGAAATAGGCACGCTCACGTGCTGTTCCTTGCCACGGGTATCGGTAAAGCGGAAGTCGACAAACTTGATTTCGTTGTCCTTCACGTCCTTCATGACGTCTGCGACGGTCTTGGCCATCAGTTTCTCCTAAAGAGGTTGGTTTAAAAAATCGGGTTTTGCATTGTCTTGCATGATTTGTGCCACGAGACCGTCAAGACAAGTTTTTTCTTCCTACATACCAATTGATTACTTGATGCATTTGGCTTTTCAAGCCATCACGCTGCAAGGGCATGGGCTGAACACTCGCCCTGTTTTGCACCAAGTTGGGTCACAACTAAGATCGCACCATTTCAGGGCCTAATTTTGCACCAAATTCGTGCAGACCTGAAATCAGCTCGGGAAAAGACGCTTGTACCTGCTCCGGCGAGCCTTTGACACCCAATTCGATGTGCCTGCCAAACTCGGGGTGGTCAACGCTTGGCAAGCTAAACACCTTCACGCCGCTGAACCGCGCCTCGATGGCTTCCATCAATGGCGTCAGCGTGGCTTCCATGGCCCCCATGACGATCACCGATTTTTCCATGTGCGCCTGGGTGTGGAAATGCTGGGCATACAAGGTATCGAGCACCCAAGCCATCATGGGCCATGCCATCACTGGAAAGCCTGGCACAAAGTGGACCACGCCTTGGGGGCCTTGGCAGGTGAAACCGGCGATCTTGTTGTAGGGGTTGGGGATGATGCTCGCGCCCACAGGAAAGCGGCCCATGTTCAGGCGGTGAATATTGTCTGGGCGGTCGGGCTCATAAGGCTGGCCATTTTCCAGCGCTACAACTCGAGTGCGTTCACGGATCAAAGCCTCAGCTTCGGGGTGCAGGACCAAGTCAAGCCCTAGCGCCTTGGCCGCGCATTGGCGGGTATGGTCGTCTGGCGTGGCACCTATGCCGCCGCAGGAAAACACCACGCCGGAGGTTTCAAAAGCGCGTTTCAAGGTGGCGGTGATGCGTTCGGGGTCGTCGCCCACGTAGTCAGCGTAAGAAAGACTCAAACCACGTTCAGCCAAGAGTTCGATGCATTTGGCCAAATGTTTGTCTTGGCGTTTGCCAGAGAGGATTTCGTCACCAATGATGATGATGCCAAAGGTAGGGTGCAAAGAGGGGGATGTCATGCGCTCAATGCTAACGGCTCACCCAAGCCGCAGGTCTTCACACACTGTCGCCATAATGCCCCACATCAGCCCTTGAGGAATTTGCCGTGAAAAGAAGACATGTACTGGCCGCCCTTGCCGCAGGCAGTGGCGTTTTAGCGATTGGCTGGGGCGTCATGCCCCCGCGTCAGCGGTTGAACCCCAGCCAACCCTTGGCTGCGATTGACAAGACCACCCCCTTGAATGGCTGGGTGCGCATAGGCGAAGACGACAGCGTCACGGTGGTGATGAGCAAATCTGAAATGGGGCAAGGTGTGTTCACCGGCTTGGCAATGCTGCTGGCCGAAGAATTGGATGCGCGTTGGGAGCAAGTGCGTTTTGAACAGTCGCCCCAAGACAATATTTACAACAACTTGGCCGGTGTGGCCGATGGATTGCCGTTTCACCCTGACAACCAAGGCATGGTGAAAAGCAGCGCTCAGTGGTTGGTGCGCAAAACCATGCGTGAGATGGGGCTGATGTTCACCGGCGGCTCGACCAGCATCAAAGACCTGTGGCTACCCATGCGCGAAGCAGGTGCCAGCGCTCGAGCGATGCTCGTG
>CAMCWS010000073.1 GCA_945882755.1 Bordetella parapertussis
GTTCCATCACGTTTGACGGTCAATTGATCACCAAGGCAACCCCCTACGAACGTGCCAAAGCTGGCATTGGCTATGTGCCGCAAGGGCGTGAAATTTTCAATCGTTTGACGGTGGAAGACAATTTGCGCATGGGCTTGGCCACGCAAAAAGCTGGAACACCTATACCTGCTGAATTGTTTGACATGTTCCCTGTCTTAGATCAAATGCGGCAGCGCCGAGGTGGTGATTTGTCGGGAGGTCAGCAACAGCAGTTGGCCATTGCACGTGCATTGGCTGGCTCCCCCAAGTTATTGGTGCTGGACGAACCGACAGAGGGTATACAGCCAAGCATCATCAAAGACATTGGCCGTGTTATTCAACAACTGGCCAAGCGAGGCGACATGGCTATTTTGTTGTGCGAGCAGTACTACGATTTTGCTGAAGAATTAGCAGACCATTATTTGGTGATGGAGCGTGGCGAGGTCATTGCACAAGGCTCAGGCAGTGAAATGCAATCAAAGGGGATTCGTCAGCTGGTTTCTATTTGAATTTTTACCCGCACAGGCACCACCGAAAAGCTGGGACAGTTGTACCGCTCTATATCTTCTGCATGGAGTGGGTAGGAATTGCAGTTGGAGAAACGCCGCCAAGTTGAATCGTAAATACCGCATTGGAATTTATCTTCGCCCACAGGTTCTAGAAAGAAGCACTTTTTTTCTAGACAGCAGTTGCCACATTGAACGCAAGAGCCTTGTATTTGAACGGGGATGTTTTTATTCTGTAAAAAAACATCTTCTAAAAAATGCCGCACAGGTCCTTGCGATATCGCCTCTAAGTGGATGCGCATTTTCTTCACACTGTTGCCGTACTCAAGAATGAATTTCTTTTTCCAAAACAGCAAGGACATGAGCAAAGGGGAGACAGGTATCAACAGGGATATGACAAACACGATGAGTTTTGAGAACAGCTTTGAAAAAGTTTTCACTTAAGCCCCATGCAGTTTGCATAAAACGTGACTGTGGCTGGCCAGTCTGAAAAAATGCCACGAATGCCCACATCCTTATTCAGAACATGAAGCGCTTCAAGAATGTCACCTTCATGGTGGATGCCAGCGGTGACCGATTGGTAATACCAACCGCCTTTGTCCAAAGCCATGACACCCGAACGCTCAAGCGACCAAGTGATGATGTCAAGCTCTGCTTTTTTGATATTTTTGGCGTAGGCAGATGGCACCAGTTTTCCATCTTCTAAAGTCAATAAAGCAAAGACAGGGGGCGCCACAATCTTGACGCCTTTTCTTTTGTAGTCATTGAGCTTTTCTAGGGATGGCAAGTCTTTGACGGTTTCTGCAGCGTCCAGGAAAACCGCTTGCTTGGCAAAGCTTGGTTCGTTTTGTATCCAATACAAAATGTCCTGCTCATTGAAAGATTGCGGGAATACTTGGCTGGGTTTCACGCCTGCCTGTTTGTATTCATCGATCATCTTTTGAGCGTATTGCTGTTGCGTGAAGCCCTCGAAAGGCATGGTGACCGAGGCTTCTTTCAACTCTGGCGTCATCTTCAGACCCAAGCGTTTGAACAGCGCAATGCTTTCCTTGTGGCTCATCAGCGTGCCGCTGGTGGGTCCTGAATACAGGTCTGTTCGCCAAGCAGGTGTGCCCGCCATGAATTCTTGTGCTGTCAGGGCCTTGGGGTTGAAGCCATCCATTTTTCCGCGCAGCGATTTGAATTCGGCCAAGGTGATGTCACTGGCCCTGCACTCGGCAGAGGCGGGTGTTTTGGTGCTGGGGTCAAAGGGGCTAAACGGCTTGGTGCATTTGGTTGCCAAGGGGGTGAGCAAAATATTGGTCGTGGTGTGCAAATCATTTTGCGCATGCCGGCATACCAGTTCTTTGTCTTTGGTGAAGGTGACATCACACTCCATCACCCCTGCGCCCATGCGAGCAGCCGCCTCATAGGACTCGACGGTGTGCTCAGGGAACATCAAGGCCGCACCGCGGTGGCCGATGGAAAAATCCGATTTCTTAAAAGGCCCGTTGGTGCAGCTTTGTAGTTTTCGCTTCAAGGGCGAATCTTGCATCTGCGACACCAAGAAAAATGGCCTGGGTCCCAGTTGAATATTTTGAATGGGGGTATTTTGTTCAGCAGTGACGCCAAAGGTGGCAAATAAAAATGAAGTCAGTGCTAATTTTGCAATGTGCTTGAACATAAGTGTGCAAGTGAAGGGAAAAAAGTCATCTTAAAAATGCCGCATGAAAATTTGATGACAGCTTGTAACTATCGGCAAACGTACTGGGTGAATAAATGTCCCGGGCTGGTAGCGGTCACAACCACCTTAAAGCCGCCACTTTCCTGCTTGCTTACAAGCACGCCGTAGTCGGGCAAATTTTGTTGCTTGGCCAACTCGGCGGCAATCTTCCAAACATTCCATAAGTTGGAACTGTTTCCTGTTGCCATGCTTTTGAACTGGGTACGCGCTTCGGGCTTTAGGCGAACCAGGTGCACATGCAGTTGATTTTGGGACCTGAAGTTCTGTGGGTTGACGACCAGGGCGATGGAATCTGAAGCAATGCGTTGTGTAGCGACATCCCATGCGTACTGCCATATTCCCTCGGGACGCAAAGGGTCTTCAACCCCGGTGATGACTTGCAAAGGCATCACCAGACCGTGGACAAATGATGCAGGGCAACCGCACATCTTGATGTCTCGGATGGCGACATATTCCGTGTTGATCGACCAAACTTCCGTGGTTTTTCTGCAGGAAGTCTCAGGTGAGCAGGCCACTTCTGCAATCGGCGCTCGACATCGGGCGCAATAGTTTTCTAGCTTGGGGTCAACACAATGTTTGACGATGTCAAGCAGTATGTCGCTGTTTGGCATGGCATAAAGGCCACCCCAGGGAAATAGAAGAAGACAACTAAGGAAGAGGCGATGAATTGTCATCAAGCGAACATATTTATGCATCATGATGTATTGATGAAAACGAACACAATTGTTTTGGGTCAGAGGATTGGACAGTTTAAACAACATCTCTCTGAACTGGGATTTATCTCACCTGTTTTGGGCGAACTAGAGCCATTGCGCAATGTGCCTGAATTCACAAACCGTCAAGAGGTTTTGGGGCTGGTCTTAGAAGGCGACTTGGCACTCAAGTCCCAAGGCGAAACCACCAACTATTTGATGGGTGAATTGTTTTTCATCGACAAGGTGACCCGCTTTGAATTGCAAGCAGGTCCTGCTGGCGTGAAGTACTTGTTTGCTTTCAAATAGTTGGCTTACATCGCCCATATGCGAGGTGTAACCGCAGGTCGTTGCCACAACTCAGACCGCCAAAGCAACCAAATACGGCGCATCAAATCCATGGCTTGCTCAACTTGCGCGGACAAGACACGCACGACCACCAGCTTGGGGTCAGGAGATGTCACACCCGCTTGCAATTCAAGCGCATGTTGATCACACACACTACGCGCCAAGGTAATGACGTGCTGCAACAACTCGTCTGACATGGCGCTGCCTTGCGCAAACACCAAGGTACTTTGGCAGCTGTGACCATTCAGCCCCAAGGGGCTTTGCAACAAGCGGTGGTCGCTGGCTTGAATCAATCCCCGTTCAAGCCACACACCTTCAATTTCCAGATGCTGTTGATATTGCCCCGAGGTAAACGCTTGACCTGCGTGGGGCAAACCCAAGGCTGTGACATCCCAGGCCATGAGTTGACTGTCAGCCGCCATATGGAACTTGATTTGGTTATGCGCTTGGCAACCGCTGTAGGCCAATGCTTCCAAGGGCAGCCATTCAAGTCGGCTGCCTTCGGCTAAGGTGGCGTTGACATATTGGGATGCAGTTTGACCATCGGAGTGGTAAAAACGTGTGGCCCCAGGTGTGGTCAGCAAAGCATGGGCTTGGGGCTGTAAGTTCAGATCGATATGCAGTTCGTCACCCCCCACCAAGCCGCTGGGCGGGTGAACCAAGATGTTGTGACATACCTTGTCCCCCTCAGGATAAAGGCTCTTCAAGATACGAAGAGGGCCATCGTGTACGTGGCGAGCCACACAATGACCGTCTTCAACGCTGTAATCGATGCTGAGTTTGGCTTTCCAGCCCATGGCTTTATTCAAAAAGCTTGAATCCTACCGCGGACACAAAGCCCACCAAGGTAGAAAACCCAGCCATATTGGGCGTGGACAAATGCGCGGCTTCAGGCAGCATCGCCGAGCCAATCATGGTCAACATCGCACCTGCGGCAATGCCTTCCACCACAATCATGGCCGAGTGTGGAATGGACTCACCCACATAAGCCCCAAACCCAGCGCCCACAGCGCAAATAACAGTCAGTACTGACCAAAGAAAAATAATTTTGCTGGTGGAGAAACCTTGTTGCTTCATGTTCACGCTGGCCGACAAGGCTTCAGGGAAGTTGGCCAAAAACAAGGCACCGACCAAGGTCAGCGGCATGACTTCAAAAAAGGTCACAGGAACACCTGCCGCCACTCTGGCCGCCACGATAGACAGCATGACCGTGCCAATCACAAAGCTCTCAGGAATCACATCCAGCAAATTGCCCAACCAAATGGCCATGCCAGCGTTGTTGTGTTCTTCTTTCATATTGCTCAAGTCGGTGGCGGTGGGGACCTCGCTGCCACCGGTTCGGATGGCATCAATCGCCAAATTGGCCCAAGCTTGTTTGGCAACAGCGGCTTGGTCGAGGTGACGCTTGTTTTCCAAAATACGTTGTGCTGCGAGTTCACGAACAGAGCTTACAAATTCGGGGTGGCTGCGTGCAAAAACCTCGTACTGCGATTTGTGCAGCACCAGCAGCTCGGCTGGGCCATGCTCTGCCACAGCGGTGGTGCTGTGGGCTTGGTGCGACAAGAAAGACACCTCACCCAATAAATCGCCACGCTCCACCGTGTGGCTGCTGCCATCTGCATGAGTTAGGGTGAGGGATCCAGAGCGAACGATGTACAGCTCGGTGGAAGGGTCACCGATAGAAAACAAGGTTTCCTCTTGCACCAAAAACTTTGGATGCAACTGCTTGACCAAATCCTGCATCATCTCAGCAGACATGCTGCTGAAAAAAGAGGAGTTGCCAATGGACTGCATCAAGTCGGCTTGGCGCTTGGATTTGTTGCGGGCATGTTGGGCGATGATGTAAGCCCCTTTGCGCAAATAGCCGCCATGCGCACTGAGCAACTGGTCAAGCAGTATGAAGATCAAGCCACCAACCACCATGGCAACCAGCAAAGTGATGAAGTGGTTTATTTCCGTCGTACGGCTTGCGATATCCGCATTTGCCAAAGCTTCCACGGTGGGTGACACCAGTTCCAGCGCCAAAGCAGATATCAAAGCGCCAGCGCCAAAGCCGCACATGGCCCCCACTTTGGCGTTCGACATCGGCGTGGTGATGCCGACAATGGCGCCAAGCACCATAGAACCCGCCGCAATCGCACCCAAAATGGCTGCCCACAAAATCAATGTCGTGCCCATGTCCTGCATGCCTATCTCCTGCTCGGTCAATGACCTTGTTCTGCGATAACTTTGATCAGGCTGTAGCGCCTTGTTTCAGCCGTGTAAGTAGTCGGTTAATTTGGCACCACAATTCGAGCAATGTTTAGCCTCAGGCAGATGACCTTCAGTTAAGCACTCATGGCAAGTGCGAGTGGTTGCTGCATAGGACTCTTCATGCAAGCCTCCTCGGTGCATGGCCATTTCTGCTGTCACGATACCTGTAGGTACAGCCAAGGTTCCCCAGCCTATCAGCATCATGCAAGACGCTATGAACTGTCCCAAAGGGGTCTTTGCCGTTATGTCGCCAAAACCTACGGTGGTGACTGTGGTGATGGCCCAATAAATCGAAATTGGAATACTGGTAAAGCCATTTTCGGGGCCTTCAACCACATACATCAAACTGCCCATCACAATGACCAAAAACAGAACAAACGATAAGAAGACAAAGATTTTTCGTCGACTGTCTGCCAGCGCCAATAACAACCACTGGTACTCGGCAACATAAGCAGGCATTTTCAGCACCCTGAAAATGCGCAAGAGGCGCATCACCCGTACATCAAGCAAGGCGTAGAGCTCGGGGAAGAACAAGGCTAAATATGAGGGCAGCAAAGACAGCAAATCAACCAAGCCAAAAAAGCTGGTGGCGTAGCGCAAGGGTTTGGGGCAACACGACAGGCGAGCGATGTACTCGATGGTGAACAAAATAGTGAAGAACCATTCTGCTGCGGAAAATTCAAACTCGAGACCTTGCCGCAAGCTTTGGACACTGTCGGCCATGACCACCAACACGCTCAAAATGATCGCCCATATGAGGGCAACATCAAATAACTTACCTGCTGGCGTATCAGCTTCAAAAATGATGGTGTAGAGCTTTAAACGCCAACCATCTAAAGGCCGATCAAGGTTGTTGAATTTGTGGTGGATGGCATCCATCCGTTCTTGTTTATTTTTCACAACTTGTTTTAATTGATAAAAAGAGAAACCCTGTCTAAACACACTTGGATTGAGGTCTTCAGTTTGAGCGCTTTAAAAACCCCATCTTTCGCAAGATGGGGTTTGATGTGGTGGGCCAATCGGCCCAGCCTCAATCCAATATCTTGGAGTTGAACATGGTGCCATCCAAGTCCAAGGGGTAGTCCATGTCTTTGATGATCGTCAACAAGCCTTGGAAGACAAAAATCACCAGCAATTGCACAAACAAACCGGTGATGCCGGGTGTTGCCATCATCACCAGCACAAAATAAAGATTGGCCAGCAAACCTAACCAGCCATAAAAAGCCGGCGGAAAGGTAATTTGCGTGGTGGTCAGCAGGCCAGACACACGTTGCACCAGCACTGCATGAAACGGCACATCCATGCTGGGTCGTGTTTTGACCACTGCACGGACTTGGCTGAGAAAGTTTGAAGAACTTTCTTTCATGGCTGCATAGCTGAGATGGCCCTCAACAAAGGTAGCCATGTCTTTGCGGAAGGTGCCGAAAATAGAAGAGCGCTGCTCGGGGGTGACGTTTTCAAAAACGTCCTTGAAGTCACGCTCAAAATTGTCAACCGCATCCATGGTGGTTCTGTGCATTTCAGTGATCAAGTCCCGCTTGCGGTTGACCACACCAAAGGTAATGGCCAGAGCAATACCCATGACAGAGCCCACCGCTGTGACCGCCAACAGCAAAATAGGGCGCTCAACGTATTGGTAAATATTGAGTTGCAAGGTTTTGTCCACTGAGCTCACCAATACCCGCAAACCCAAGTGCGCGGCCATATTGCCAAACACCAGGCTGAAGACAGAGATGCCCAAAATTTCGGTCAGCAAACTGCTCATGCGCAAGAGTTGCAAGACACGCAACAGCCTGAACAAGCGCAACAAACCCAGAACCTCAAGGTGTTGCTCTGGCATTAACCCCCAATAGGCCATCACCACCAAGGCGGACGGAACAATGGCCAAGAAATCAAATACCAACAAAATAAAATTCTTGGCGTCTGTCAGTGGCTGGGTCGCGATACGCAGCAAGAAATCGATGGAAAACACCACCAAGAAAAACAGCTCAAACCACATCACCCAAGTTTGGGTATGTTGAAAAGCCTGAGGCAACTCTAAACTGAAAAACAAAAACAACACCGACAGCACAATGGTGAACAACACCAATGACAAATACCTTTTTCCCCATAAGGTGGTGGGGTGTTGCAGTTCATCGCGTAAATTAACTGACATGGTGAACTCCTTTGCGGGTAGAAATATTACTTTGAAGCTGTCGGTGCAGGACTGAAAGCAGGAATCAGGCGAAGCATCAAGGTTTCATACATGCTGACGCGGCACAGCAAACGCGCAGCCCAATTGGCCAAAAAGCTCATCACCAACATAGCCAAAATGTGGTCATACATGCCGGTCATTTCAACCACCACCAAGGTGGCGGTCAGGGGAGCTTGAATGACCCCAGCCAAGAAAGCCGCCATGCCAGCGGCAATCAGAAAAACACGGTCATTGCCATCGCCAAAATACAGCGACAAGTCTTGTCCCAAGCCTGCACCAATGGACAGCGATGGTGCCAAGATGCCGCCAGGAATACCCGTCGCAAAACTCAAGGTGGTGGACAACCACTTCATGAAGCCAAAGCCCTCAAGCTGGGCGTATTGCGGCGATAAGTTGAGCATTTCATAAGCAATCGCATTGCCACTGCCTAAGGTCAGACCTTGGCAGGCAATGGCCAACACCGCCAAGACCAGACCGACAGTGCCAGCCAACAGGGCGGCGTGCAGAGGTGTTTTGGTTGCCGGCAGCCATTTGGGTAAGCCAATGGCCATCACCCACGTCATGGCACCTGCCAACAAGCCGCAAAAAATACACTCGGCGATCAACAGGCCAAAGGTGGGCAGACTGGGCACAGGCACATTCAAGGTCAAGGGTGAATAACCTTCAAAAAACCGGTAACTGGCCCAAGCCGACAACACGATGCACAACACGGCAAACCCTCGGTGTCTCAGGTAGCGACGTGAACCCAGCTCTTCAAAAGCGTACATAGCGCCAGCCAAAGGGGTGGTGAAAGCAGACGCCAAACCTGCAGCACCACCGATGATGGCCAAGGTTCGGGGGTCAATGCGAACACGACGCACAGCGTTCATGCTCCAACTCGTCATGATGGCCGCCCCGATTTGCACAGCAGGCCCTTCACGTCCAATCGAGGCACCACACAACATGCCCAAAATCACCATCAAAGTTTTGATAAGTGCTTGAAAAGGCGAGACCAAAGTTTTGAGCATGGAGCGCACACGCCCCATGTGAATCACGGCCATTACTTGCGGAATGCCACTGCCGCCGGCCTGAGGCGCCCAGGTCATGGTGAAGTAGCGGATCAAGGCAAACCCCAGTGGCATGACCAGCAACAACCAATAAGGGTTGTGATTGAAGAGCACTTGGTTCCACGACAGCGCCCACGCTTCGCCTTTGGTCAGGAGATACATCGCCACAGCCACCCACAGGGGGCCCAAAAGAATCAGGAAATAGTCTCTGCTGCGGCGTAAGAATTTAGGCATGGTTGATTATGAGCTTGCCTGAGTTCCTGACAGTCTCTTTTCTTCCTCCATTTGTTCAATCAATGATTCAACCTGGGCATCGGTCATGCCAAATTTGGCTTGCATGGACTTGAGACGCTCTTGCTCTTCTTCGGTCACCACACCATCGGCCAATATTTCGCGCAATTCCATTTCATAAAGCGCTTCTCGCCGTTCGACCTGCGCTGTGTAGGCCGTGGCCACCACGCCAGTCAAAATCGCAGCCAACGCAATGGAGAGAACTTGGGTAAGTATGACCAACACAGAGCCAACAAACGTGATGGGTTCAATATTTCCCCAGCCAGCAATGATGGTGATAAAAAACCAATGCATGGCTGCGGGTATGGAGGGGAATACCTCAGGTTGCGCATGACCTTCAATGATGTAAATCATGGAAGAAAAAAGCAAGCTTGCAATGAACATCAAAAAGATGGCCGATGAAAAAGAATCACGCTCCGACTTCACGGCTGCAATCATGTCGTCGAAAGCCGAGTTGTAGCGTGAGAGTTTGAAAATACGCAGCAAGCGAAACATGCGCAAGACACGCAAATCCGCGCCAGGAAAGAGCAGTTGCAGGTAAAAAGGGATGGTGCTGAAAAAATCGACCAGTCCATAAAAACTGAAGATGTACTCTCTTCGCCCATTTTGAGTTGTTGAGTTAGGCGGGTATTTGGCACCTGCAGACCAAACCCGCAGCACATATTCAACCGAGAATACAACCACACTGAAAAAGTCGAAAGCATGCAGTGGCGTGGCATAAGCGGTGTGGATTTCTGGCACGGACTCCAAAATGATCACAATCACGTTCAGCACCACCAAGGTGGCAATGAAATACTCAGTCCACTTACTGGCTCGGTCGACCACCTCACCATCCAGAATTTCCAAGGTGCGGCGCTGAAGTTTTTTATAGGGCGTGGTCATGAGCGAACCCCAGCGGATTTACTTTTCACCCTTTGCAACATGGCCTCAACCTGCAAATCCGAGAAGCGGTATTGCGCCTGTAAGCGTTTGAGAGCCGCTTGTTCCTCATCCGACATTTGTCCGTCTTTGAACACTTCGCGCAATTGCGATTCAAATGCAGCCTTCTTACGCGCCACTTGGTTAGAGA
>CAMCWS010000074.1 GCA_945882755.1 Bordetella parapertussis
CATCAAGCCCCACACGCACTTCACGGCTGAGATTTATGTGTTGAGCAAGGATGAGGGCGGACGCCATACACCTTTCTTCAACAACTACCGTCCCCAGTTTTACTTCCGCACCACGGACGTAACAGGTGCGATCGAGTTGCCTGAAGGCACAGAGATGGTGATGCCTGGCGACAACGTGTCGATCACGGTGAAGTTGATCCACCCGATTGCGATGGAAGAAGGTTTGCGCTTTGCGATTCGCGAAGGCGGCAAAACCGTCGGCGCTGGTGTTGTTGCCAAGATCATTGCTTAATCTCTGATGAAGAGTGTTCGGCACCTTGTGTGCCGAACAGTGCCAAGCGATAGGGGTATAGCTCAATTGGCAGAGCGTCGGTCTCCAAAACCGAAGGTTGGGGGTTCGATTCCCTCTGCCCCTGCCACCAGATTTCTGGTGCACCACAAGCCCGCCAAACTTGGCGGGCTTCGGTCTCTTCAACAAGACATCTTTTCCTAACTGAATGTATTGCCTGCCATGTCTTCTGCTCAGATAGAAACCGTTTTCAGCACTGCCGACAAAGCCAAGCTGGCCTCTGCGCTGGTTTTGGTTGTTGCGGCAGTGGTGGCCTTTTATGCGCTGTCTGCGCAAGGCGGTTTGGTGCAGTGGGCCGCCCTGTTGGGTTGTCTGTTGTTGGCAGTGGTGGTGTTTTTCTCTTCCATGCATGGTCGCCAATTGGTGGGTTTTGGTCGAGATGCGTGGCGTGAAGTTCAAAAAGTGGTGTGGCCAGCTCGCAAAGAGGCCATGCAAATGACAGCCTATGTATTTGGCTTTGTGTTTTTGATGGCCTTGTTTTTATGGCTGACAGACAAAACCATTGAATGGGTGTTTTACGATTTGATTCTGGGATGGAAAAAATAATGACCGAAGAATCACTGGAAAACACTTTGATCACCACGGCTCCTGCGCATCCTGATATGCGTTGGTATGTGGTTCATGCTTATTCCGGCATGGAAAAGGCTGTGGAGCGCAACATCGTCGAGCGCATCAACCGCGCAGGGATGCAATCCAAATTTGGTCGTATTCTGGTTCCCACTGAAGAAGTGGTGGAGATGAAAAACGGTCAGCGCAAAACCACCGAGCGTCGCTTCTTCCCTGGCTATGTGCTGGTCGAGATGATCATGGACGACGAAAGCTGGCACTTGGTCAAGCACACCAACAAGGTCACAGGCTTTGTGGGTGGTGCACGTAACCGTCCAGCGCCTATTTCGCAAGACGATGTCTTGAAAATCGTCAACCAAATGCAAGAAGGCACAGACAAGCCCCGCCACAAAGTGGAATTCATGGTGGGCGAGTTTGTGCGTGTCAAAGATGGTCCTTTCACTGATTTCAACGGAACAGTTGAAGAAGTGAATTACGACAAAAACAAAATGCGTGTGTCTGTGACGATTTTTGGTCGCGCCACACCTGTGGAATTGGAGTTTGGTCAGGTCGAGAAAACCTGATTTTGAATTCAGCGCTTCCCGACTCGGCGCTGGTGTGTTGAAGAAGAGTCGTTAACCCCGGGGAGCCCTCAACAGGCGTTTGTACCCGCAAGGAGAAAAGCATGGCGAAGAAAATCGTCGGCTTCATCAAGCTGCAAGTGCCAGCTGGTAAAGCCAATCCATCGCCACCTATTGGCCCCGCTTTGGGTCAACGTGGTTTGAACATCATGGAATTCTGCAAGGCGTTTAACGCCCAGACCCAGGGCGTTGAGCCTGGCCTGCCCTTACCCGTGGTCATTACCGCGTTTGCAGACAAATCCTTCACTTTCATCATCAAGACGCCACCTGCGGTCACCTTGATCAAGAAAGCCATCAAGCTCGACAAAGGCTCCTCCAAGCCGCATGTGGATAAGGTCGGCAAGATCACCCGTGCTCAGTTAGAAGAGATCGCCAAAGCCAAAATGGTTGACATGACTGCAGCCGATTTGGATGCAGCTGTTCGCACCATTGCTGGCTCTGCACGTTCCATGGGCGTGACCGTGGAGGGCGTGGTATGAGCAAGCTCACCAAAAAACAAAAGGCTGTTGCTGGCAAAGTTGACTCCAACAAGCTCTACCCCTTCACCGACGCTTTGGCGATTGTCAAAGAGTGCGCGACCGCCAAGTTCGATGAATCTATCGACGTGGCTGTGCAACTCGGCATTGACGCTAAAAAATCGGACCAAGTTGTTCGTGGCGCTGTTGTGTTGCCCAATGGCACAGGCAAAACCGCTCGTGTGGCTGTGTTTGCCCAAGGCGCGAAAGCCGAAGAGGCTTTGGCTGCAGGCGCGGATGTTGTCGGTATGGATGATTTGGCTGCCCGCGTGAAAGCTGGCGACATGCCTTTCGATGTGGTCATTGCTGCACCAGACGCCATGCGCGTTGTCGGTACCCTGGGTCAAATTTTGGGCCCCCGCGGCTTGATGCCTAACCCCAAGGTTGGCACGGTCACTCCCGACGTAGCTACTGCCGTTAAGAACGCCAAGGCCGGTCAAGTGCAGTTTCGCGTTGACAAGGCCGGTATTGTTCACGGCACCATTGGTCGTCGCTCGTTTGACAGCGACAAATTGCATGGCAATTTGTTGGCGCTCATTGATGCATTGAACAAAGCCAAGCCAGCAACCAGCAAAGGTGTTTACCTGCGCAAGTTGGCCGTGTCCTCCACCATGGGTGTGGGCGTGCGAGTGGATACACAAACATTGAACGCCTAAAGCGTTTGGTAATTTCTTGCGTTGCTTGCAAAAGCGGCGCAAGAAGCGGTGGGTCGGGTCGGTTGCAAAACTGGCTTGGGCCATCCAAGACCGTTGGCGTGCAGCACGACTGCACTTAATTCACCAGCCAACGCAGATGGCGATCCCGCTGAAAAGAATTTTTTCTTGACAGTCAGGTCGCTGCAAAAGTGGCGTGTTGAAGGGTTAACCCAACAACACATTTTGAAGGAGTAGACCTTGAGTCTGAATCGCAGTGAAAAAGAAGCAGTTGTCGCCGAAGTGGCGGGACTTGCTGCACAAGCGCAGACGCTGGTGATGGCGGAATACCGCGGCATCACGGTCGCTGACATGATCAAGTTTCGCGCCAGTGCGCGCAGCCAAGGCGTATCGCTGAGTGTGTTGAAAAACACCTTGGCTCGCCGCGCTGTCGCTGGTACGGCTTTTGAAAGTGTCGCAGACCAGATGACCGGCCCGCTGATCTATGGTTTTTCTACAGATGCAGTTGCAGCCGCGAAAGTGGTGGCTGATTTCGCCAAGACCAACGACAAATTGGTTATTCGTGGCGGCGCATTTGCTGGAAAAGCACTGGATGTCAACGGCGTCAAACAATTGGCCAGCATACCTTCCAAGGAAGTTTTGCTCGCGCAGTTGTGTGGCTTGCTCATGTCGCCCATGTCACGTACCGCAGTGGTGCTTGGCGCGTTGGCGGCGAAAAAAGGCGAAGCAGTTGCAGCCTAAGGCTTGCAGCGCATTCAAAACATTTGCTGCCCATTAGGCGGCCCTGAAAATTGAAGGAAAAAACATGGCATTCGATAAAGACGCATTTTTGACCGCTTTAGACAGCATGACGGTCATGGAACTCAACGATTTGGTGAAAGCCATCGAAGAGAAATTTGGGGTGAGCGCTGCAGCCATGGCTGCACCTGCTGCCGCTGGTGGTGGCGCTGCTGCTGCTGCTGAAGAGAAAACAGACTTCAACGTCATGTTGATCGAAGCTGGCGCAAACAAAGTGTCAGTCATCAAGGCTGTTCGCGAAATCACAGGCTTGGGCTTGAAAGAAGCCAAAGACTTGGTCGACGGCGCTCCTAAAGCCGTCAAAGAAGGTGCGCCCAAAGCTGATGCTGAAGCCGCCAAGAAGAAATTGGAAGAAGCTGGCGCCAAGGTCGAACTCAAGTAAACCTCGGTGTTTATCAACGCTGGTCACCCCTCAAAAGGTGCCAGCCTTTTGTGCTCACAGAGCGCACTCATCAGCAAATATGGTGTTTGTTGTTGAGTGTCTTCTGAGCTGACTGCAGAAGAACCTTGGTTCGGGTTGTGTGCAATGCGCAACCGTCCGCCAACGCTGGTAGTGGCCAGCGGGCCAAGCACAACGTGCAGATGTTGGTCATCTGTACGGTCCCCAGTCGCCGAGTGAATCAAGTCCGGAGTACTCATGGCCTATACATTTACCGAACGCAAGCGCATCCGCAAAAGTTTCGGCAGCCGCGACAGCGTGCTGGAAGTCCCTTACCTGCTGCAAATGCAAAAAGACGCGTACACCGCGTTTTTACAAGCTGATGTAGCCCCCAAAAAACGCACCTCAGAGGGTTTGCAAGCAGCTTTCGAAGCGGCTTTCCCCATCGTTTCGCACAATGGTTTTGTCGAAATGAAGTACCTCGAGTACAACCTCGCCAAGCCCGCATTCGATGTGCGCGAGTGCCAGACACGTGGTCTGACATTCTCGTCTGCCGTTCGTGCGCGTGTGCAACTCATTATTTATGACCGCGACTCTTCAACCCCTCAGTCCAAGGTGGTCAAAGAAGTGAAAGAGCAAGAGGTCTACATGGGTGAAGTGCCCCTGATGACCGACAAAGGCTCGTTCATCATCAACGGTACCGAGCGCGTGATCGTGTCTCAGTTGCACCGCTCACCTGGCGTGTTCTTTGAGCACGACAAGGGCAAGACCCACAGCTCCGGCAAATTGCTCTTCAGCGCTCGCATCATCCCTTACCGTGGTTCATGGCTGGACTACGAGTTCGATCCCAAAGATATTTTGTATTTCCGCGTTGACCGTCGCCGCAAAATGCCTGTCACCATTTTGCTCAAGGCCATTGGTTTAACGCCCGAAGCAATTTTGGCCAACTTCTTCGTGAACGACACATTTAAGCTGATGGACAGCGGCGCTCAAATGGAATTTGTGGCCGAGCGTTTGCGTGGTGAAGTTGCGCGTTTTGACATCACCGACAAATCCGGCAATGTGGTGGTCGCCAAAGACAAGCGCATCACTGCACGACATACGCGTGAGATGGAGCAAACTGGTACCACCCATGTGTCTGTTCCAGAAGATTTCCTGATTGGACGCGTGGTCGCTTGCAACATTGTTGATGAAGAAACCGGCGAAATCATTGCCAAGTCCAATGAAGAGTTGACCGAAGCGCTTCTGAAAAAATTGCGCTCTAGCGGCGTACAAGATTTGCAGTGCATCTACACCAACGAACTCGACCAAGGTGCTTACATTTCGCAAACACTGCGCATAGATGAAACTGCAGACGAGTTTGCCGCACGTGTGGCCATCTACCGCATGATGCGCCCTGGCGAGCCGCCCACCGAAGATGCAGTTCAAGCTTTGTTCCAGCGCTTGTTCTACAACCCTGACACCTACGATTTGTCTCGTGTAGGTCGCATGAAGTTCAATGCCCGTGTAGGTCGTGACGACTCCACCGGCCCCATGGTGCTCAACAACGAAGACATCTTGGCTGTTGTCAAGATTTTGGTTGACTTGCGCAACGGCCGTGGCGAAGTCGATGACATTGATCACTTGGGTAACCGCCGTGTTCGTTGTGTCGGCGAATTGGCCGAGAACCAATACCGTACCGGTTTGGCGCGTATCGAAAAAGCTGTGAAAGAGCGTTTAGGTCAAGCAGAGCAAGAGCCATTGATGCCGCACGACTTGATCAACTCCAAGCCCATCTCTGCGGCACTCAAAGAATTCTTTGGCGCGTCTCAGTTGTCCCAGTTCATGGACCAAACCAACCCTTTGTCCGAGATCACGCACAAGCGTCGTGTCTCAGCATTAGGCCCAGGCGGTTTGACCCGCGAACGTGCAGGCTTCGAGGTGCGTGACGTGCATGTGACCCACTACGGTCGTGTCTGTCCCATCGAAACACCTGAAGGCCCCAACATTGGCCTGATCAACTCGCTGTCTTTGTACGCTCGTTTGAATGAATACGGTTTCATTGAAACACCTTACCGTCGTGTGAACGATGGCCAGGTCACCATGGAAATCGATTACCTGTCAGCCATCGAAGAAGCCAAATACGTGATCGCTCAAGCTAATGCGATGTTGAGCAAGGATGACCGCTTGATTGGCGACTTGGTGTCTGCGCGTGAAAAGGGCGAATCCATTTTGTGTGGCAAAGAGCGCGTTCAGTACATGGACGTCTCTCCTGCACAGATCGTTTCTGTGGCAGCTTCTTTGGTTCCTTTCCTTGAGCACGATGACGCCAACCGCGCCTTAATGGGTGCGAACATGCAGCGCCAAGCCGTGCCTGTTTTGCGTCCTGAAAAAGCATTTGTGGGAACAGGTATTGAGCGCGTTGCTGCGATTGACTCGGGCACTGTGGTCACTGCCTTGCGTGGCGGTGTGGTTGACTATGTTGACGCCACCCGAATCGTGGTGCGTGTGAACGATGCTGAAACCCAAGCCGGTGAAGTGGGTGTGGATATTTACAACCTCATCAAATACCAGCGTTCAAATCAAAACACCAATATTCACCAACGCCCCATCGTCAAACGTGGCGACAAACTCGCCAAAGGCGATGTGGTGGCCGATGGCGCTTCCACAGACTTGGGCGAACTCGCCTTAGGTCAAAACATGTTGGTGGCATTCATGCCATGGAATGGTTACAACTTCGAAGACTCCATCCTCATTTCTGAGCGTGTGGTGGCCGAAGACCGTTACACCTCCATCCACATTGAAGAACTGGTGGTGATGGCGCGTGACACCAAGCTGGGCGCGGAAGAAATTTCACGTGATATTCCCAATTTGGCAGAACAGCAACTCAATCGTTTAGACGAGTCCGGCATCATCTTCGTCGGCGCTGAAGTGCAACCAGGCGACGTATTGGTGGGCAAGGTCACGCCCAAAGGCGAAACCACTTTGACGCCAGAGGAAAAACTGCTGCGAGCCATCTTTGGCGAAAAAGCCTCCGACGTGAAAGACACTTCGTTGCGTGTAGACCAAGGCTCGCAAGGCACGGTCATTGACGTTCAAGTATTCACCCGCGAAGGCATTGTTCGTGACAAGCGTGCACAGCAGATCATCGACGATGAGTTGAAGCGCTTCCGTTTAGATTTGAACGATCAGCTGCGCATCGTGGAAGCCGATGCCTTTGACCGTATCGGCAAGTTGCTCAACGGTAAAACTGCCAACGGTGGTCCTAACAAACTGCCCAAAGGCAGCAAGATCGATAAAGCCTATTTGGACAGCGTCGAGAAGTTCCATTGGTTTGACATCCGTCCTGCTGATGAAGACACCGCGTCGCAATTGGAGAGCATCAAAAACGCTTTGACGCAAACCCGTCACAGCTTCGATTTGGCGTTTGAAGAGAAGCGCAAAAAACTCACCCAAGGCGATGAGTTGCCAGCCGGTGTGTTGAAAATGGTCAAGGTCTATTTGGCAGTGAAGCGTCGCTTGCAGCCTGGCGACAAGATGGCGGGTCGTCACGGCAACAAAGGCGTGGTCTCCAAGATTGTCCCCGTTGAAGACATGCCTTACATGGCTGACGGCACACCTGTGGACATCGTGCTCAACCCCTTGGGCGTGCCTTCGCGCATGAACGTCGGTCAGGTGTTGGAAGTGCATTTGGGCTGGGCTGCCAAAGGCATTGGCCAGCAACTCGGCCACATGATGCAAGAAGAAGCCAAGGCTGCTGAGATCCGCGCTTTCCTCGAGACTTTGTACAACAGCACAGGTCACAAAGAAGAGCTCAGCAAACTCGCAGACAAAGAGATCAAAGAGATGGCGAATAACCTCGCGACCGGCGTGCCTTTTGCGACACCGGTGTTCGATGGCGCGTCAGAAGAAGACATACGCACCATGTTGAAGCTGGCTTACCCTGAAGACGTGATGGCGGCCAAAGGTTTGACGCCCGCTCGTACCCAAGCAAACTTGTTTGATGGTCGAACCGGTGACGCTTTTGAGCGTCCTACCACCGTGGGCTATATGCATGTGCTGAAACTTCACCACTTGGTTGACGACAAAATGCATGCACGTTCTACAGGCCCTTACAGCTTGGTCACGCAACAACCTTTGGGCGGCAAGGCCCAGTTTGGTGGTCAACGTTTTGGCGAGATGGAAGTGTGGGCTTTGGAGGCCTATGGCGCCTCTTACACCCTGCAAGAAATGCTCACCGTCAAGTCCGACGACGTGCAAGGCCGCACCAAGGTGTACGAGAGCATCGTCAAAGGCGAACACGCCATCGAAGCGGGCATGCCCGAGTCGTTCAATGTGTTGGTCAAAGAAATTCGTTCATTGGGCATCGATATAGAGTTGGAGCGTTCATGAAATCATTACTCGACCTCTTTAAGCAGTTCACACCTGATGAGCATTTCGATGCCATCAAAATTGGACTGGCTTCCCCTGAGAAAATCCGTTCATGGTCTTTTGGCGAAGTCAAAAAACCTGAAACCATCAACTACCGTACTTTCAAGCCCGAGCGTGACGGTTTGTTTTGCGCCAAGATTTTCGGGCCCATCAAGGACTACGAATGTTTATGCGGCAAATACAAACGCCTGAAACACCGTGGCGTGATTTGCGAGAAGTGTGGCGTTGAAGTCACCCAAACCAAGGTGCGTCGTGACCGCATGGGTCATATCGATTTGGCGGCTCCTTGCGCCCACATCTGGTTCTTGAAATCCTTGCCCAGCCGTTTAGGCTTGGTATTGGACATGACCTTGCGTGACATCGAACGTGTGTTGTATTTCGAAGCGTATGTCGTGACTGATCCCAGCATGACAGCGCTGAAAAAATACGCCATCATGACCGAGGACGACTATGAAGCCAAGCGCATCGAGCTGGGCGACGAGTTCCAAGCCAAGATGGGTGCTGAAGGCATTCGCGATTTGCTCGAGACCATGGAAATCGATATGGAGATTGAAAAACTCCGTAACGACTTGACAGGCTCTGAAGTCAAAATCAAGAAGAACGCCAAGCGTTTGAAGGTTCTTGAGGCCTTCAAAAAATCAGGCATCAAACCTGAGTGGATGGTGCTGTCGGTGTTGCCCGTGTTGCCACCCGATTTGCGCCCCTTGGTGCCTTTGGATGGTGGCCGTTTTGCCACCTCCGATTTGAACGACTTGTACCGTCGCGTCATCAACCGCAACAGCCGTTTGCGCCGTTTGCTGGAATTGAATGCGCCTGAAATCATTGCGCGCAATGAAAAGCGCATGTTGCAAGAAGCGGTAGACAGCTTGCTCGACAACGGTCGCCGTGGCAAAGCCATGACCGGCGCTAACAAGCGTGCTTTGAAGTCTTTGGCCGACATGATCAAAGGCAAGAGTGGTCGTTTCCGTCAAAACTTGCTGGGCAAGCGCGTGGATTACTCGGGCCGTTCAGTCATCACCGTGGGCCCAACTTTGAAGTTGCACCAATGTGGTTTGCCCAAGCTCATGGCTTTGGAACTCTTCAAGCCTTTCATCTTCAGCAAGCTGGAGTTGATGGGCATTGCCACCACCATCAAGGCGGCGAAAAAAGAAGTGGAAGCTGGTACGCCCGTGGTGTGGGACATCTTGGAAGAGGTCATCAAAGAGCATCCCGTGTTGCTCAACCGTGCACCTACTTTGCATCGCTTGGGCATTCAAGCTTTTGAACCTATTTTGATCGAAGGCAAAGCCATTCAGTTGCACCCCTTGGTGTGTTCAGCTTTCAACGCCGACTTTGACGGTGACCAAATGGCGGTTCACATTCCCTTGTCGGTGGAAGCACAAATGGAAGCCCGCACTTTGATGCTGGCCTCTAACAATGTGCTGTTCCCTGCCAACGGCGAACCCTCCATCGTGCCTTCGCAAGACGTGGTGCTGGGCCTGTACTACACCACCCGTGAGCGCATCAACGGTAAAGGTGAAGGCTTGGTGTTTGCCGATATTGGTGAAGTGCAACGCGCACTCGACGCCGATGTGGTGGAACTGACTGCCAAAGTCACTGTGCGCATGACGGAGTGGGTCAAGCACAAAGAAACCGGTGAATTCACAAGCTCTGTGTCTTTGGTAGAGACCACTGTGGGTCGTGCGCTGTTGTCTGAAATCTTGCCCAAGGGCTTGCCTTTTAGCAATCTGAACAAGGCGCTGAAGAAAAAGGAAATCTC
>CAMCWS010000075.1 GCA_945882755.1 Bordetella parapertussis
CCAAATACCCACAGCGTTACAGCGACGCCAAAAGCACTGAGTACCATGCCAGACAAGCTGTTGCAGTGCTGCTTGAGCCCTTGGAAGCTCAACTGAAAGTCCACGCACAACAACTTGGCGGGGCTACACCTTGTGCAGCTGACATCGCCATGTTTCCTTTTGTACGCCAATTTGCAGCAGTCGACCAAACTTGGTTTGAGGCCTTGCCTTTGCCAGCTGTAAAGGCGTGGTTAATGGCTTGGTTGACCAGCCCACTGTTTGAGCAGGCAATGGTCAAAACAGCGGCTAGCGGACAAACAGGCAAGGTGCCATAAAGCTTTCCACCATGGAGCTTCTGGGATGTGGGTGCGCTCAATCATTGTTTCCTTTGCGCGTGTGTAGTCTTCCCAGCGACGTCGACTCTCCTAGTCCATTGGACTGAGCTTCCACTGCTTCAAAGGATCATGAATGCGACCCAGAAAGCGGGCGTGTTGTTCATCATCTGTGATGGAAAACCAATACTTCAACAAGATGATTCCGCTTCGCACAAGCATTTTTTCAAATTCAGGGACTGTCCTAAAGAACTCTTCGTATTCATCGTCGGTGCAAAACCCCATGACCCGCTCCACCCCTGCGCGGTTGTACCAACTTCGGTCAAACAGCACGATTTCGCCTGATGCAGGCAGGTGCGTGACGTATCGTTGAAAGTACCACTGTGTGCGTTCTCTGTCGTTAGGTGCAGGAAGCGCTGATACCCGGCAAACACGTGGATTAAGTCTTTGGGTAATGCGCTTGATAACGCCCCCTTTTCCTGCGGCATCGCGTCATTCAAAAAGAATCACCACTTTTTGCTTGCTGGCTACAACCCAGTCTTGGAGTTTGACAAGTTCGCCTTGCAAACGTAGCAGTTCACGAAAATAAATGGCCTGGTTTTTTTTTCTCTTCTTCAGTGGCAAAGAGATTGTTTTCGTTCCCACCATCTTCAATGGCCATCTCCAATTCTTCGTCGATGGAATCTAAGATGTCGTCTCGAATTTTTTCAATTGCGCTGCATCAAGTAGGGATTTGGCTTCCATACTTCACCTTTGACTGTTAGAGCCACTTTGTATGCCGTGATCATTAAGGCTTCATGACGTTGTAGTGCGAAAGTCACTTTAAGATTTGAGTTGACCTAAATCAGCAAACTGCGCGGAATCCGGCCGTTTTGCAGACCACAACTTATGAGGGTGGAACTTGCGGTGGGGCGGTGTTGAAGCAGTCACTGTTTGAAAGCTTGTGCTGCGGGTGACAGCCTTTTGCCGTCTGAATACACCACATACTAAATTCCATAGAACTTATCGAGACCAATTTATTTCGCAGTAGTGTCCCGCATTTTTAAATTAGACCTCAGGACTATTCAACATAATGGGCTCAATCGCCATCTTCATTCTCACGCGCAAGTTCCGACTTGAGGCGATAGGCATCAATGTCGAAGTCGGTGCTGTCCGATACAGCGGCAAGTAACAAGGGTTCAATTCGTTCCCGCTCATCCTCGGACTCGGCGGTTGTGAAGCCGGCAGTAACCGCTTCAGCGAAAAGCTTTCCCGTCAGCCTCTTTGCCTTTACCTCGTGGCTTTCGATGTCGGGATTGGCACCGGGAAGAATATTTTCCTCGATCCATGCTTCAGCCCATCTAAAGAATCGTTTACTCATAACGTCCCGCCTATCAAATGAATCAACAACGACACCGGCTTCCCGGGCCCAAGAGGCTTGCCCTGTAAGTCAGGTCAATTCCGAGGGATATTAATATACAGCAAGGATTGCGGTTTGAGGCCTGCCAACAAAATTCCATTGAGGCAAAGAATGCGGGCATTAAAAAAGCCCTTTACGCACGAGGTTGTCGCACCGCTCCAAACTGCGTAGCCAAATCACTTTCCCCATGCTCCAGCACAAAGTAACGAAACGCTTCCGCAGCAGGTGAAAGAAGCTTTGAAAGGGTGTGCACCACATGCCAAGCTCGGACCACAGGAGAACCGCGCAGATCCAAAATACATAGCTGCGTGGCTTGCAACTCCAAACCTATGGTGTGCAGAGATAAAAAACTCAAGCCCAAATTCGCTTTCACAGCTTGTTTGATGGCATCGTTGCTTTGCAGTTCCATAGAAAAACGCGGTTGAAAACGGGCTTGCAAAAAAAACGCTTCCATGGCGCTGCGGGTGCCTGAGCCTTGTTCGCGAACAATGAAAGACTGCTGTCGCAAATCTTCAGCCTGTAAGCCAGACTCGCCGGCCAAGGGGTGTTCGGGGGAAGCTACAAACACCAAGGGGTTGGCAGCAAAAGGTTCTGCGCGCACAGATATTTCAGACGGTGGGCTGCCCATGATGGCAATGTCAACCTCGCTGTTTTGCAACCATTGGATAAGCTCTAAACGGTTGCCCACTTTCAAAACAAGCTCGATGCCTTCATGCTCGTTCAAAAACTTTCGCAACATGGCCGGAATGAAATAGGTGGTGGTGTCGACCATGCCGATGGTCAATTTACCGGTCTCAATCCTTTGTAAACGAGCTGCGGCGTCTTCTGCGTCTTTGAGCAGGGCAAGCATTTTGCGGGCATAAACCAGCAGGTACTCGCCGCTGGTTGTCAGGGACACTTTTCGACCTTGGCGCTCGAACAAAGGCATGCCTACTTCCGCCTCTAACTCCTTGATTTGCATCGTGATTGCGGGCGCAGACACATGCAAAGTCTCGGCCGCTTTGGCAAAACTCAGGTGGCGGGCCACAGCGTTGAACACCCGCAATTGTCGGAAGGTGGCATTTTTCAATTAAGTGAAGCTGAAGTGAAGTCTCTGAAAATGTGAATTTACTTATCTCTAAGCTTTTTTTAAAGTATACCCACGTTCTTAAAAAAAGGAGTTAACCATGACTGAAGACAAGCAAATCACCGACGGCAAAAAGCGCTACAGCGCCGGCGTATTGAGATACAAGCAAATGGGCTACTGGGATCCACACTACGTGCCCAAAGAAACCGACTTGATCGCCATGTTCCGCATGACACCCCAGGAAGGCGTCGATTCCGAAGAGTGCGCCGCGGCCGTGGCCGGCGAATCTTCCACCGCCACTTGGACAGTGGTGTGGACAGACCGCCTGACCGCCTGCGACCTCTACCGCGCCAAGGCGTATCGCGTCGATCCCGTGCCCAACACCGGTCCCGGCACAAAAACAGAACAGCAGTACTTCGCCTACATCGCTTATGACATCGACTTGTTCGAAGGTGGCTCGATCGCCAACCTTACGGCGTCAATCATCGGTAACGTCTTTGGCTTCAAGGCGGTGAAGGCACTGCGCTTGGAAGACATGCGCATTCCCGTCGCCTATCTGAAGACATTCCAAGGTCCTGCGACCGGCGTTGTCGTCGAGCGCGAGCGCCTAGACAAGTTTGGCCGCCCGCTGCTCGGCGCCACCACCAAGCCTAAGCTCGGCCTGTCGGGTCGTAACTATGGCCGCGTGGTTTACGAGGGTCTCAAAGGTGGTCTCGATTTCATGAAAGACGACGAGAACATCAACTCCCAGCCATTTATGCACTGGCGCGATCGTTTTCTTTACTGTATGGAAGCAGTTAACAAAGCCAGCGCTGCCACCGGTGAGGTCAAAGGCCACTATCTGAACGTCACCGCCGGCACGATGGAAGAGATGTACGCACGTGCCGAGTTCGCCAAGAGCTTGGGAAGCGTGATCATCATGATCGACTTGGTGATTGGCTACACGGCGATCCAGAGCATGGCGTTGTGGGCGCGTAAGAATGACATGATCCTGCACCTACACCGCGCAGGCAACAGCACTTACTCTCGCCAAAAGAACCACGGCATGAATTTCCGGGTCATTTGCAAATGGATGCGCATGGCGGGTGTGGACCACATCCACGCTGGAACAGTGGTCGGTAAGTTGGAAGGCGACCCCATGATGATCCGCGGCTTCTACGACACGCTGCTCGATACACACACACCGATGCAGCTCGAAAAAGGTCTGTTCTTTGAGCAGAATTGGGCGTCGCTGAACAAGGTCATGCCCGTGGCCTCTGGCGGCATTCATGCTGGCCAAATGCACCAGTTGCTTACCTACCTCGGCGACGACGTGGTGCTACAGTTCGGCGGCGGCACCATCGGTCACCCGCAAGGCATCCAGGCCGGAGCCACGGCTAACCGCGTCGCCCTCGAAGCCATGGTGCTGGCGCGCAATGAAGGCCGCGACATTTGGAACGAAGGCCCGCAGATTCTGCAGGACGCCGCCAAGTGGTGCTCACCACTGAAAGCCGCCATCGACACTTGGGGCGACATCAGCTTTAATTACGAATCCACCGACACCGCCGACTTCGCCGTCACGCCGACGGCATCCAATTAAGGAGAAACCACACCATGATGACCAACCACGGCAATCGCCTCACACAAGGCCAGTTCTCCTTCCTGCCCGAACTCACTGACAAACAGATCAGCGCACAGATTGAGTACGCGCTCAGCAAAAACTGGGCACTCGGCGTCGAATACACAGACGACCCACATCCCCGTAACACCTACTGGGAGATGTACGGCAACCCGATGTTTGACTTGAAGGACGCTTCAGCAATCTTGACGGAAGTCAATGCCTGCCGCAAGACGTTCCCTAACCACTACATTCGTGTCACGGCGTTCGATGCAACACAAGGCGTTGAGTCTGTGCAAATGTCTTACATAGTCAACCGTCCCAAAACCGAACCCGGCTTCGGTCTGACAAGGCTAGAGATCGGCGGACGTCAGATCCAGTACACCGTGCACAGTTACGCCACCGACAAACCAGAAGGCGAGCGTTACTAAGCGCGCCCAGACTGCGACAAAGCCATGAGCAACTCCTCCATTCCTGGCGTGCGCGCCGAGACAGCCGTGACAACGGCGGCACAAACCTTAGACGCTCCGGCTTCGGCCCTTAGCCAAGCGCGTAGCGTGGGTGAGGTTTTGGCCCACTCTCAGGTGGAGGAGGTGCTTGCCGAGCTGGACCGAGATCTGGTGGGGTTAGCCCCGGTCAAGAACCGCATCCGCGATATTGCGGCCTTGCTGGTGATTGACAAGCTGCGCACCAATTTGGGTCTGGTCAGCGAGTCGCCGAGCTTGCACATGAACTTTGTGGGCAACCCTGGCACTGGCAAAACCTCGGTTGCCATGCGCATGGCGCAAATCCTGCACCGCTTGGGTTATGTTCGCAAGGGCCACCTGGTGGCCGTGACCCGCGACGATTTGGTGGGCCAGTACATTGGTCACACCGCACCCAAAACCAAAGAGGTTTTGAAAAAAGCCATGGGTGGGGTGCTGTTCATTGACGAGGCTTACTATTTGTACCGCCCCGAAAACGAACGCGACTATGGCCAAGAGGCAATTGAAATATTGCTGCAAGTCATGGAAAACCAGCGAGACGATTTGGTGGTGATTCTGGCGGGCTACAAAGACCGAATGGACACCTTCTTCGAATCTAACCCTGGCATGAGCTCGCGCGTCGCACACCACATCGACTTTCCCGACTATTCGGTTGATGAGTTACTGCAGATTTCTCAAAAAATGTTGGAAGAGCAGAACTATGTGTTTGCGCCGGATGCCGATACGGTTTTCCAGCGCTACCTAGGCTTACGGGTGCAGCAGCCCCACTTTGCCAACGCCCGCAGCGTGCGCAATGCCTTAGACCGAGCGCGCCTGCGCCAGGCCAGCCGGCTCTTTGCTGACCGAGACCGGCAGCTCAGCGCCGATGATTTAAGAACCCTGACTGCGTCCGACTTCGCCGCCAGTCGGGTCTTTCAGCAAGCGGATATTCGCCGGGATGAATAAACATATTGAAAGTGATCAGATGCTTAAAGCGCTGATATTTGATGTGGACGGCACCTTGGCCGATACCGAAAGCGCCCATTTGGCAGCCTTTAATCATGCCTTTGCCGAGCAAGGCCTAGACTGGCATTGGGACCTTGCTTTGTACACAGGCTTGTTGGAGATTTCCGGCGGCAAAGAGCGCATGTTGCACTATTGGAAGCATGTTCATCCCGAGATGAAAGACATAGACGGTTCGGGCTTGCGTGACACCATAGACCAGCTTCACGCTTTGAAAACAGCGGCCTACGAAGCTGCGGTGCAAGATGGTGCTGTCCAGTTGCGCCCTGGGGTTTTGGCGCTGATTCAACAAGCACACCAACAAGGTCTGCGTTTGGCCATTGCCACCACCACATCGCCTGTCAATATCGCGGTGCTGTTGCGCAATGCCATAGGTCTTGACTGGAAAGATCTGTTTATGGTGATTGAAGATGCTTCCACTGCGCCCAAGAAAAAACCGCACCCCCAGGTGTACGTTCAAACCTTGGCCCGGTTGGGTTTGCCATCCAGCGCTTGTTTGGCTATCGAAGACTCTGCCAATGGTTTGCGTGCTGCGGTGTCAGCAGGGTTGAAAACCATCATCACCCGCAACCAATTCACAGCACACCACGATTTCACTGGCGCATTGCAAGTGTTGCCTGATTTGGGCGGTGTCACGGTCGAGCAGTTAAGCGTTTGGCACCAACACTGAACATTTCCTAGGAACAATCATGCCCTTACGCCAACGCACCACACTGACCCAGTACCTGATCGAGGAGCGTCGCCGCTTTCCTGACTCCAAAGGCGAATTCAATGCCCTGATTTTGGATGTGGCGCTGGCTTGTAAAGCCATTGCCCGAGCCGTGGCCATGGGCGACTTGGGTGGCTTGTATGGCGATCACGCATCTCAACAAGGTGGCGCCATCAATGTGCAAGGCGAAACGCAGAAAAAACTCGATGTGCTCAGCAATGATTTATTCATTCGCGTGAATGAATGGGCGGGTCATTTGGCCGGCATGGCTTCTGAAGAGATGACCGACCCTTACCAAATTCCTGGCAAGTACCCCAGAGGTAAGTACCTGTTGGTGTTTGATCCCTTGGACGGTTCATCCAATATAGATGTCAATGTGTCGGTGGGCAGTATTTTTTCTATTTTGAGAGCGCCCCAAGACGCCATCGACAGTGGGCGTGATTTGGTTGAAGCCGATTTCTTGCAAGCTGGTGCAACCCAGTTGGCGGCCGGCTATGCTTTGTACGGCCCCACCACCATGCTGGTGTTGACAGTAGGCAATGGTGTGTCAGCCTTCACGTTGGAACCTAATTTGGGCGAGTTCATGTTGACCCATCCCAAATTGCAAGTTCCCGCTGATACCCAAGAGTTCGCCATCAACGCCTCCAACAGCCGCTTTTGGGAGCCGCCCATCAAGCGCTATGTAGACGAATGCTTGGCTGGCAAATCGGGTGAGCGTGGCAAGGACTTCAATATGCGTTGGATTGCCTCCATGGTGGCTGAAGCGCACCGTATTCTGATGCGTGGTGGCGTGTTCATGTATCCGCGTGACACCAAAGACCCTAGCAAGCCAGGTCGCTTGCGTCTGCTGTACGAAGCCAACCCCATCGGCATGATCATGGAGCAAGCGGGTGGAAGAGCCAGTACCGGTCGCGAACCTATGTTGAGTGTCAAGCCCAGCAGTTTGCATCAACGTATTGGTTTGGTGTTTGGTTCCAAAAACGAGGTGGATCGGATTGAGCGCTACCACGGCGAACCCGCACCGCGCGAAATAGACAACCCGCTGTTTGCAGAACGCACCTTGTTCCGGGATTAACCCCAGACTATTTACTGATTGAAAGAAAAGCATGTCTGTCAAACACCCCATCATTGCCATCACAGGTTCCTCAGGTGCAGGAACGACCTCGGTAACCCGCACTTTTGAAAATATTTTCCGCCGCGAAAAGGTTTCAGCTGCCGTCATAGAGGGCGACAGCTTTCACCGCTACGACCGTTTGGAAATGCGCAAAAAAGCCGCTGATGCTGAAAAGCAGGGCGACAAAAACTTCAGTCATTTCGGACCCACCACCAATTTGTTTGCCGAACTCGAAACATTGTTTCGCAGCTACAGCGAAACCGGCACGGGCAAGCGCCGCAAGTATTTACATGATCACGAAGAAGCTGCCCCCTACAAGCAAGAACCTGGCACCTTCACACCTTGGGAAGACGTGCCCAGCGGCACCGACCTGCTGTTTTATGAAGGTCTGCATGGCGCGGTGGTAACGCCTGAAGTTAACATCGCCCAGCACCCCGACTTGTTGATTGGCGTGGTGCCCGTCATCAACTTGGAGTGGATTCAAAAGCTTTGGCGCGACAAGTCTAAGCGTGGCTACTCTACCGAGGCTGTGACCGACACTATCCTGCGCCGTATGCCCGATTATGTGAACTACATCTGCCCGCAGTTCGCCCATACCCATGTGAATTTCCAACGGGTACCTTGTGTGGACACTTCAAATCCATTCATTGCGCGTGAAATTCCCGCCCCCGATGAAAGCTTTGTGGTGATTCGCTTCGCCAACCCCAAAGGCATTGACTTTCCCTACTTGCTCAACATGATCCACGACTCCTTCATGTCACGCGCCAACACCGTGGTGGTGCCTGGTGGCAAGATGGAGCTCGCCATGCAACTCATCTTCACGCCCTTTGTGTGGCGCATGATGGAACGCAAGAAAAAGGCCTAAAGGCCACCCCCCCCTTAATTTTTTATCTGGAGAATTTCATGGCCCTTGTATCCCTGCGCCAAGTGTTAGACCATGCCGCCGAGCATGGCTATGGCATACCTGCTTTTAACGTCAACAACCTCGAGCAAGTGCAGGCCATCATGGAGGCTGCACAAGAGACGCACAGCCCCGTGATCTTGCAAGCCTCGGCAGGTGCTCGTAAATATGCGGGTGAAGCCTATTTACGCCATTTGGTGTTGGCAGCGATTGAGTCGCACCCCGACATCCCTGTGGTCATGCACCAAGACCATGGTGTGTCCCCAGCGGTGTGCCAGCAGTCCATTCGTTCTGGGTTCTCCAGTGTGATGATGGACGGCTCGCTCATGCATGACGGCAAAACACCAGCCTCTTATGACTACAACGTCGATGTGACACGTCGCGTCTGTGAAATGGCCCATGCAGTAGGCGTGTCTGTCGAAGGAGAGCTTGGCTGCTTAGGTTCATTAGAAACTGGCGAGGCTGGTGAAGAAGATGGCGTGGGCGCTGTGGGCAAACTCACCCACGATATGCTGCTGACCGACCCGGTGCAAGCCAAAGACTTTGTTGAACGCACCGGTGTCGATGCCTTGGCGATTGCGATTGGCACCAGCCACGGCGCTTACAAATTCACTCGTAAGCCCACGGGCGACATCTTGGCCATGGACCAAATCGTGGCGATTCATCAGTCCATCCCCAACACCCATTTGGTCATGCATGGCTCTTCCAGCGTACCGCAAGAGTGGCTCGAAATCATTCGCGAGTTTGGTGGCGACATCAAAGAAACCTATGGCGTGCCTGTGGAAGAAATCCAGCGCGGCATTCGCTCAGGTGTGCGCAAGGTGAACATCGACACCGACATCCGCTTGGCCATGACCGGTGCGATGCGACAAGCGTTTGCGCAAGACCGCAGCGAATTCGATCCACGCAAAGCTTTGATTGCTGCACGTAAAGCTGCCAAGGGTATTTGCAAAGCGCGTTTTGAAGCTTTTGGCTGTGCAGGGCATGCCAACAGCATCAAGCCCATCCCGCTTGATGACATGGTTGGCCGCTACGCCTGACACTGCTGCACA
>CAMCWS010000076.1 GCA_945882755.1 Bordetella parapertussis
CCAGCACTGGCCACATGAAAACCGTCCACATCTTTGCTGGGGGCAATGGCTTCAATGATTTTTTGAGCGTCAATATGCGGTGGCAAAGGAAGTTGCACCAAGATTCCATGGATAGAGGGGTCGTTGTTAAGCGCATCTACCCTTGCCAACAAATCAGCTTGGCTTAGCTCTTGGGGGTATTTTTCAAGCAAGGAATGGATACCGACTTGTTCGCAGGCTTTGACTTTGTTGCGAACATAAACCTGCGATGCTGGGTTTTCCCCCACCAAGATCACCGCCAAGCCGGGGCGCACACCTTGATCGATGAGGGACTGTGTACGAGCTGCAAAATCAGCCCGCATTTGTTGCGAGAGGGCGTTGCCGTCAATAAGTAGTGCAGACATTAGACTTTGGCGTTTTGTCCCAGTGCGATTTTCAGCAAATCTGCGACGGTGTTGGCGTTGAGTTTTTCCATGATGTTAGCTCGGTGAGCTTCCACGGTTTTGATGCTGATACCCAAGTCATCGGCAATTTGTTTGTTCAATCTGCCAGCTACGATGCGTTCCAGCACTTGGGCTTCACGGGTGGTCAGTTTGGCCATGAGCGCATCACGGTTTGCTGCGGTTTGCGAATCGTTGAATGAGTCACGGGCTTGGTCCAGCATACGTTCAACCAAGCTGACCAACTCTTCTTCTTTGAAGGGCTTTTGGATGAAATCCATTGCGCCTTTTTTCATGGTGGTCACAGCCATGGGCACGTCTCCGTGTCCCGTGATGAAGACAATGGGCAACGGCGATTTGCGCTCAACCAAGCGGTCTTGTAGCTCTAAGCCGGAAATGCCAGGCATTCGAATGTCAACGATCAGGCAAGCCACTTCACGCGGGTCATAGCGACTTAAGAAATTTTCAGCGGAATCAAAACAGCGGACGCGGTAATCTTTGCCTTCGAGCAACCACTGCAAGGAGTCACGCACTGCCTCATCGTCATCGACGACGTAGACATTGCCTTTTTTGGGGATCAAACTCATCTCAAGCTCCAAGGCGCCACTGAAGGCATTAAAGGGGTATCAAGGTTTTGCTGGCTGGCAGCCAAAAAGAAAAACGACCCCCAACTATCAGTTTTCCATTGTAGATGTTCTCGGCTGTCATGCGGCCTTGGTGAGACTCGATGATGGTTCGACATAAATTCAGTCCTATGCCCATGCCCTCGCTCTTGGTGGTGTAGAAGGCCTCAAACACCCGTTCCATTACTTCGGGGGTCATGCCCGTGCCAGAGTCGCTGACAGAAAACTCCACCACGTCTTGGCCCTCTACTTCTTTGGGCACCACTTGCAACTCGACATGGCGTTCGTTGGGAGGGCGCTGAGCAAACTCAATGGCTTCGGCTGCGTTCTTCAATAAATTGATGAGGACTTGCTCTATCAATATAGGGTCGATATGCAATTTAGATAAGCGATCAGACACAAACAAACTGAGTTTGACCTGCCTTCGACGCAACTCGGCATCTGCAAGGTCAACCGCCTCTGCCACGATAGGGGCTACCGCAGTGTTGACACGGTTGGTTTCACTGCGTTTCACAAAATTTCGAATACGTTGGATGATTTGTCCCGCGCGTTGGGCTTGGCGAGAGGTTTTTTCGAGCGCCACTTTCAACTCGTCTTCTGTGATTTGCTTGCCCTGCAAACGGGTCAACATGCCGTTGCAGTAGTTGGCGATGGCTGTAAGCGGTTGGTTCAACTCGTGTGCGACGCTGGAAGCCATCTCGCCCATGGTGATCAATCGACTGGCAGATTGAGCGCGTTCTGCTTGCAAAGCAGCCTGCTCTTCGGCCAATCGTCTGGCGGTGATGTCGGTCGAGATGACCATTTGGGCGAGTCGCCCATCGACCCAGTTGAAATAACGGGTCCGCACCTCTAGCCATTTATGCAGTTCAGGAACATAGACCTCGGCATTTTCCGTGCGGGCTTGGGTGAGGTTGTGGGTGGGCATACCCACCATATCGTCCACATTGTCTAAATGCTGGCTGTCACTCAGTGGCAAGGTGCCAGCTTGGGAAACCAACTCAAGGTGCCCCTTGCCTTGGTTGCCAAACCACTGGCGGTAAAGCTTGTTGGCAAAAAGAAGTTCTGCGCTACCAAGCGGAGAGACCGATACAGAAGCATCTAACGCTTCAAGTACCGTGGTGAAGCGCTCATGCGAAGCTGATAGTTGCTCGCGGATTTTATTGGGTTCGGTGATGTCCGTCATCGAGGTCATCCAACCCGTTTGCTGTCCTACCGCATCAATCAGCGGAGATACATACAGTCGAGCATCAAAAACGCTGCCATTTTTTCGACGAACCCGAATTTGAAAACCACTGAGGGTGGTACGACCGTTGAGTTGATCGCTGAGCTTGGAATTGAGCATATCGCGGTCTTCTTCGGGCCAATACGGAAAAGGTGAACTGGCACCAACCAACTCGGCCTCACTCCAGCCTGTCATTTGACAAAAAGCCGCGTTCACATAAGTGATGCGACCATTCATGTCCATGGCTCGCATACCGGTGAGCACAGAGTTTTCCATGGCGCGGCGAAAATTGGTTTCTGTGATCAATGCTTGTTGGGCTTGCATACGTCGACGGGTATGTCGCCACGTGCCGATCAACATCCAAGTGGTCATGCCGCTGAGCAACATCACTAACCAGAAAAGACCGCTGCCGATCAGAACTTGCGAGGTGCGATAGGCCTGCGCACGAAGTTGCAAACTGTTGCCAATGGTGGAGATAGGAACGATGTATTCATAAGCCTTAGATTCCCAAGGCGAAAATTCCCATAAACCTGTGCGTGGCTTGATACTTTGACCCGCCAGCAAGGCATTGTTGCCATCCACCAAAGCCACCGCGTGACGGGCCGTGATTTCTGCGGGAACCGTATACCGGAGCAAACCTTCAATGGAATATTCAACCATCACCACACCCTTGAATTGGGTGTTGTTGCTCATGGGAATATGAAATTGAATTTGGGTCTCGTTTTGGCCCATTTTCTCGCGGGGTTTGATGGCGATAGGGGGAGAAAAAATAGCCTGCCTCAGCTCTTTGGCCAAAGAGTAGGTGTCTTCGGTTTCTGTGTAATCAAGCCAAGTGTCTTGGCGGTGCAGGTGAAGCATGTCCAAACTGCTGCTGCTGGCTTGAGCTTTGACGCGGCGAAATTCATCAACCCAAAGAATGGCGCTGATTTCGGGGTATTGCTTGATGAGGTCAGATGACTGCTCACCAAACTCGGCCAGGCTCAGCTTTTCACTGCCGACATCTCTGGCAAGCTGCATCATGTGTTCTTGCTGCTCCAGCAAATGCAAACGCATTTTTTGGTTGGCGTACTCCAAATCGCGTTGAACGCTTTCTTGGTCTCTCTCCATTTCCTCATAGCGCAAGTAACCCACGCTGCTGATAATGGTCAAAAGAAAAATGGCGACCGCACCCATGGGTGCCAGCAAGGCAACTCTGTCTTGACGGTTAGGAGTTTGTTTTTTCCACCAAGCCACCCAACGCCTGGTCAGAGGCTTGATCAGTTCGGAGATTTTTTGAAAACGCATCGTTCACGAGTTTAGGGCACCAAGGTACTTAAAGAACCTTCAAAAAGCATCTAAATTTCATATTAAGAAACGGTTGGGCACTATTTGAAATTATCATTGAAACCTGCGACACTTTGGCAAAGCTTAGCCCTTTAAGGAGACACACCATGGCTGCTCAACCCGAACCCTTGCGCACTTTCGCCTTGAACGACAGTGACAGCCAAGAAACCCGTGAATGGATGGACGCCTTATCGGCGGTCATCGCTTCCGAAGGGCCAGAGCGAGCCCACTACTTATTAGAGCAACTGCTGGAACACGCCCGTGAAAACAGCATCGACATGCCGTTCTCCGCCAATACGGGCTATGTCAACACCTTGGAACCTGACCAAGAAGAACGCTGCCCCGGCAATATCGAGATTGAAGAGCGTTTGCGTGCCTATATGCGCTGGAACGCCATGGCCATGGTGGTCAAGGCTAACCGCCACAACCCCGCTGATGGCGGCGACCTGGGCGGTCACATCGGCTCGTTTGCTTCGCTGGCCCATATGTTTGGCGCTGGCTTCAACCACTTTTGGCACGCCGAGAACGAAAACCACGGCGGCGATTTGCTCTACATCCAAGGCCATGTGTCGCCCGGTGTGTATGCCCGGGCTTATTTAGAAGGGCGCTTGAGCGAGGAGCAGTTGCTCAACTTCCGCCAAGAAGTGGATGGCAAGGGCTTGTCGAGCTACCCCCACCCCAAGCTGATGCCCGAGTTTTGGCAGTTCCCGACCGTGTCCATGGGCCTGGGCCCTTTGATGGCGATTTACCAAGCGCGGTTTTTGAAGTACTTGCACGCCCGTGGCATTGCCAACACCGAGAACCGCAAGGTGTGGGTGTTCTGTGGGGACGGCGAGATGGACGAGGTGGAGTCACTGGGCGCCATTGGTTTGGCCGCACGTGAAAAGTTGGACAACCTGATTTTTGTCATCAACTGCAATTTGCAACGTTTGGATGGCCCGGTGCGTGGCAACGGCAAGATCATCCAAGAGTTGGAGAGTGAATTCCGAGGCGCGGGATGGAATGTGTTGAAGCTGATTTGGGGAAGTAACTGGGACCCCTTGATAGCCCGCGACAAAGATGGTGCCTTGCGTCGCATCATGATGGAAACCGTGGACGGTGACTACCAAGCCTTTAAAGCCAACGATGGCGCTTATGTGCGCAAGCATTTCTTTGGCCGCGACCCACGCACCTTGGAGATGGTCGCCAAGATGAGCGATGACGATATTTGGAATTTGCGCCGTGGTGGCCACGACCCGCAAAAGGTCTATGCCGCTTATGCAGCCGCTGTGAAGCACAAGGGCCAACCATCGGTGCTGTTGATCAAGACCGTCAAAGGTTTTGGCATGGGCTCTTCGGGTGAGGGCAAAAACACAGTGCACCAAACCAAGAAGCTCACCGACGAAGACATCAAAACCTTCCGCGACCGCTTCAACATCCCCATTCCCGACAGCGAGTTGTCCAAGCTGCCTTTCTACAAGCCTGCCGACGACACCCCCGAGATGCGCTATTTGCACGAGCGCCGCCAAGCCTTGGGTGGTTATTTGCCGCACCGTCGCACCAAAGCCGATGAGCATTTCACCGTGCCATCGATGGAGACTTTCAAAGCCATCACCGAGCCCACGGTAGAGGGTCGTGAAATTTCCACCACCCAAGCCTATGTGCGCTTTCTCACGCAGTTGCTGCGCGACCAAGCGCTGGGCCCACGTGTGGTGCCTATTTTGGTGGACGAGGCACGTACCTTTGGCATGGAAGGTTTGTTCCGCCAGGTGGGTATATACAACCCTGACGGCCAACAGTACACGCCGGTAGACAAAGACCAGGTCATGTACTACAAGGAAGACAAGGCCGGTCAAATTTTGCAAGAAGGCATCAACGAAGCCGGTGGCATGAGCAGTTGGATTGCAGCAGCAACCTCTTACTCGACCAACAACCGCATCATGATTCCGTTCTATGTGTATTACTCCATGTTCGGCTTTCAGCGTGTTGGCGACTTGGCCTGGGCAGCGGGTGACATGCAAGCGCGGGGCTTCTTGTTGGGTGGCACATCGGGTCGCACCACCCTGAATGGCGAGGGCCTGCAGCACGAAGACGGCCACAGCCACATCTTGGCGGGCACCATCCCCAATTGCGTCAGCTACGACCCGACCTTTGCCCACGAAGTGGCGGTCATCATGCAGCACGGTTTGAAGCGCATGGTGGAAAAGCAAGAGAACGTGTTTTATTACCTCACGCTGCTGAACGAAAACTACGCCATGCCCGGCCTAACTGCAGGCACCGAAGAGCAGATCATCAAAGGCATGTACTTGCTGCAAGCCGCAGAGGGTGCCAAGAAAATGCCCCGCGTGAACCTGCTGGGTTCGGGCACTATTCTGCGCGAATCCATGGCAGCGCGTGATTTGTTGGCCGCCGATTGGGGCGTGGCCGCGAATGTGTGGAGTTGCCCCAGCTTCAACGAACTGGCCCGCGATGGTGCAGAGGCAGAGCGTTGGAACCTGATGCACCCCACGCACAAACCGCGCTTGTCGTTTGTGGCTGAGCAACTGGCAGGTCATGAGGGACCGGTGGTCGCATCCACCGACTACATGAAGGCCTATGCCGAGCAAATCCGCGCTTACATTCCCGCTGGCCGCGCTTACAAAGTGCTGGGCACCGATGGTTTTGGCCGCAGTGATTTCCGCAGCAAATTGCGTGAGCACTTTGAGGTGAACCGCCACTACATCGTGGTGGCGGCGCTCAAGGCCTTGAGCGAACAAGGTACGCTACCCGCTGAAACCGTGGCCAAAGCCATTCAACAATACCAACTGCAAGCGGACAAAATCAATCCGCTTCACGCTTGATTCTGGGGAGAAAACACATGGCAACAATGGAAGTGAATGTCCCCGATATTGGTGACTTTGATGAAGTGGCAGTGATTGAACTGCTGGTGAAGGTGGGCGACAAAGTTCGTGCCGAGCAGTCCTTGATCACGGTGGAGTCTGACAAGGCCTCGATGGAAATACCTTCATCCCATGCCGGTGAGATCACAGCGATGAGCGTTAAATTGGGCGATAAAGTGAAAAAGGGCTCGGTCATTTTGACACTGGAGACTGCTTCGGCCTCCGGCCTCGCAGTGACGCCGCCTGTCATTGCGAGCGCAGCGAAGCAACCTGAGACTGCTTCGGCCTCCGGCCTCGCAGTCACAAATGAGGTCATTGCGAGCGCAGCGAAGCAATCTCTTGAATTGCCACGGGCCGATGGCCCTCGCAATGACACGGGCCTACCCCACGCCTCACCCTCGGTGCGCAAATTCGCCCGTGAGTTGGGCGTACCTTTGAATGAAGTCAAGGGTAGCGGCCCCAAAGGGCGCATTTCGCAAGAAGATGTGCAAGCCTTCACCCGTTCGGTGATGGCCGGCGACACCCGCACCCAGGCCCAAGCGGCCAAAGCCCCGGCGGGTGGCGATGGTGCCGCACTGGGCTTGATTGCCTGGCCCAAAGTGGACTTTGCCAAGTTCGGCCCCATCGAGCGCAAAGAGCTGGGACGTATCCAAAAAATCAGCGGCGCCAATTTGTTACGCAACGCGGTGATGATTCCCGCCGTCACCAACCATGACGATGCAGACATCACCGAACTGGAAGCATTCCGCGTCTTGACCAACAAAGAGAACGAAAAGTCAGGTGTGAAAGTCACCATGCTGGCGTTTCTGATCAAGGCCTGCGTGTCCGCTTTGCAGAAGTTCCCTCAGTTCAACAGCTCGCTCGATGGCGATGCGCTGATCTACAAACAATATTGGCACATCGGCTTCGCGGCTGACACGCCCAATGGTTTGATGGTGCCTGTGCTCAAAGACGCTGACAAAAAAGGCATTTTGCAAATCAGCGCTGAGATGGGTGAGTTGGCCAAGAAGGCCCGTGAAGGCAAGTTGAGCCCTGCGGAAATGTCGGGTGCCACCTTCACCATCTCCAGCTTGGGCGGCATTGGTGGGCGTTACTTCACGCCCATCATCAACGCGCCTGAAGTGGCCATCCTCGGCGTATGCCGCAGCAACATGGAGCCGGTGTGGAATGGCAAAGAGTTTGAGCCTCGCCTGATGCTGCCCTTGTCACTCACCTGGGACCACCGCGTGATTGATGGCGCTGCAGCTGCGCGTTTCAACGCCCATCTGGGTCAAATACTTAGCGATTTCCGTCGCGTCTTGCTTTAAAGCCAAGGACTGTCATGGCAAATATCGATATTCAAGTACCAGACATTGGCGACTTTGACGAAGTGGCCGTCATTGAATTGCTGGTCAAGGTGGGTGACACCGTGGCGGTGGACCAAAGCCTGATCACTGTGGAGAGCGACAAAGCCTCTATGGAGATTCCATCCTCCCATGCGGGTGTGGTGACGGCCTTGAAAGTGAAATTGGGGGACAAGGTCAAGCAGGGCTCTTTGGTGTTGACCATGGAGGCTGCTTCGGCCTCTGGCCTCGCAGTGACGAATAGCGTCATTGCGACTGCCGCGCCCTCCGGGCTTGCAGTGACGAATAGCGTCATTGCGAGCGAAGCGAAGCAATCTAACGACGGATCGAAGCAACCTCAGACTGCTTCGGCCTTTGGCCTCGCAGTGACAACCGAGCCCCGCGACTACGACCTCATTGTTTTAGGCGGTGGCCCCGGTGGCTACAGCGCCGCATTCCGGGCCGCAGATTTGGGCCTCAAAGTAGCCATCGTCGAGCGCTATGCCCAACTGGGCGGTGTGTGTTTGAACGTGGGTTGCATCCCTTCCAAAGCGCTGCTGCATGTGGCGGCGGTGATGGACGAGGTAAGTCACTTGGCCGACATCGGTGTGGACTACGGCAAGCCCAAACTCAACATCGACAACTTGCGCGGTCATAAAGAAAAAGTCATTGGCAAACTCACCGGCGGTTTGGCGGCCATGGCCAAAATGCGCAAGGTCACTGTGCTGCGTGGCTATGGTGTGTTTGTCGATGCCAACCATGTGTCGATCGAAGAAACCACCGGCACAGCGCAAGACAAAACCGGCAAGACACAGGTGGTGAGTTTCAAAACCTGCATCATCGCCGCGGGCAGCCAAGCGGTGCATTTGCCTTTCATGCCCGACGATCCCCGCGTGGTCGACAGCACCGGCGCGTTGCAACTTGCCAAGGTGCCCAAGCGCATGTTGGTTTTGGGGGGCGGCATCATTGGTTTGGAGATGGGCACGGTCTACAGCACCTTGGGCGCACGCTTGGATGTGGTCGAGATGATGGACGGCCTCATGCAAGGCGCGGACCGCGACTTGGTGAAGGTTTGGCAAAAAATGAATGCGCCACGCTTTGACAACATCATGTTGAAAACCAAAACTGTGTCTGCTAGAGCAATGGCCAAGGGTATTGAAGTGACCTTTGAAGGCGAGGGTGCTCCCGCACCGCAGGTCTACGACTTGGTGTTGCAAGCGGTGGGTCGCACGCCCAATGGCAAAAAATGCGGTGCCGACAAAGCGGGTGTGGACGTGACCGAGCGTGGCTTCATCAACGTGGACAAACAAATGCGCACCAACGTGCCGCACATCTTCGCGATTGGCGATGTGGTGGGCCAGCCCATGTTGGCACACAAAGCTGTGCACGAGGGCCACGTGGCGGCAGAAGTGATTGCGGGTGAATTGCAAGACAAACACGAGCTGGCCTGTGCTGTTTTCGACGCACGTGTCATCCCTTCTGTGGCTTACACCGATCCCGAAGTGGCGTGGGTAGGCTTGACTGAAGACCAGGCCAAGGCGCAAGGCATCAAGGTGAAAAAAGGTTTGTTCCCTTGGGCTGCATCAGGACGCGCCATCGCCAATGGCCGCGACGAAGGCTTCACCAAACTCTTGTTTGATGATTCACCCGAAGCGCATGGTCACGGCAAGATTTTGGGCGGCGGTATTGTCGGCACCCATGCGGGCGACATGATTGGCGAGATCGCTTTGGCGATTGAGATGGGCGCAGACGCGGTGGACATCGGCAAAACCATCCACCCCCACCCCACGCTGGGCGAAAGCATTGGCATGGCGGCAGAAGTGGCGCATGGGTCTTGTACGGAT
>CAMCWS010000077.1 GCA_945882755.1 Bordetella parapertussis
CGGCGCACATTGGCTTCGTAAATCTGGTGCCGGTCAGCGTCGCTCAGCAAAGTACTGGCTTGGATATAGCGCTTGGTGTCGTCATAGTAGTGACCCGTTTGCGGGTCTATGCCACGCACCGCACCAATCATCTCGGAGGCAAACAACACATTTTTCACGGGGATGACAGTGTTGAGCAAATCGATACCAGGCTGATGGTAAACGCAAGTGTCGAAGAAGATGTTGTTGAGCAAGTGATCTTCGAGCAAGGGTTTTTTCAACTCTTGGGCCAAGCCCCTGAAGCGTCCCCAGTGGTAAGGCACCGCACCGCCACCGTGGGGAATGAGGAACTTCAGGGTGGGAAAGTCTTTGAACAAATCGCTGGTAAGGCACTGCATGAAGGCCGTCGTGTCGGCGTTCAGGTAATGTGCACCCGTGGTGTGGAAACAGGCGTTGCAACTGGTCGACACATGGATCATGGCGGGCAAGTCGTGCTCGACCATTTTTTCGTAAATGGGGTACCAATGTTTGTCACTCAATGGTGGACTTGTCCAATGCCCGCCGGATGGATCGGGGTTCAGGTTGATGCCCACCGCGCCGTATTCCTTGACGCATTTTTCAAGCTCTGGAATACAAGTGGCTGGGTCGACACCGGGGGACTGGGGCAGCATGGCCACTGGCACAAAGTGGTCGGGGAACAAGGTGGACACACGGTAGCAGAGTTCATTGCAAATCGCAGCCCAGGTGCTGGAGACCGCGAAGTCGCCAATATGATGCGCCATGAAGGAAGCACGTGGCGAAAACAAAGTGATGTCGCTGCCACGCTCTTTCATCAGCTTCAATTGATTGGTCTCGATGCTGTGGCGCAAGTCGTCGTCGCTGATGTGCAAGGCGGAGGCTTTGGGCATGACCGAGGGGTCTTTGATGCCTGCAATTTGCTGGTTGCGCCAATCTTCCAAGGCCTTGGGCGCCGTGGTGTAGTGACCGTGGCAGTCGATGATCAAACTCATGTCGTCTCTCCTGAATTCCAAATGTGTGCAGGCACCATGGTTTCACCGCGCATGATGAGCCTGGCGGTGCGCAGCAGTGCGGCTTGGGTCACCTCGTGACCACCGGGCAGCTCGGGTGCTGAGCGTGTTTGCAAAGCCACGCTGAACTCGCCAGTAGGGTGTTCCACCGACAAAGCCTGGTGCTCACCCGCTTGCATGACCGCCACGCCATCGCACACCGAGCCTTGCAACACGCAAGCGGTGCCCACGGTCACCGCAGCCAACACACCAATGGCGTCGTGGCACACATGCGGGATGAAGCTTCGGGTGGTCAAAGCGCCACCGTTCACGGGTGGCGCGATCAAGGTCATCTTGGGGTAGTTCTTGGTAGCCACGTCCCCCAGGCCCATCAAGACCGACACCTGTAAACGCAAGGCTTCGATGCGGGTTTTGAGTTCGGCATCGGCGTTCATCGCATCGACAGATTCATATCCAGTGCGCCCCATGTCCGAGGCTTTGAAGAGCACCAAGGGCATGCCGTTGTCAATGCAAGTGACGTCAATGTCAAAGGGCTCGAAGCCTTGCAATGTGTCAGTTGGCAGCACACGAACACGGTCTTTCACCTGGCCCGTGGGCAACAAGCCGCGGCACACAGAGCCTGCGGTATCCAAAAAGTTGATGGTGATGGGCGCTGAAGTGCCAGGTGCTCCGTCGATGCGAGCATCGCCTGTGTCGGCCACAAAGCGATGTCCATCAGAAGCCAGAGGGGTTTGTACCGTGATGTCGCATTGCATGTCGGTGTTCAAGGTCAACACCCGCAAGGTAGTGCTGTCTGCCGTGGCATGCACCATGCCCGAACTGATGGCAAAAGGCACCACAGCGGCCAGCATATTGCCGCAGTTGGGCGTGGTGTCCACTGTGTCTTTATCGGGTTGCAACTGAGCAAATAAAAAATCCAAATCCACACCCGGCGTGGTGCTGGGCCGCACCATGCCCACCTTGCTGGTGAGGGGGTGTGCACCACCCAAGCCATCGATTTGTCGCTTGTCGGGTGAACCCATGATGGACAACAACACACGGTCACGCGTGGCTTTGTCGCTGGGCAAATCGGCTTCGTTGAAGAAAGGTCCTTTGGACGTGCCGCCACGCATGTACATGCAAGGAACGGCGACAGGGGGTTGGTGCAAAGGGTTCATAGCAACAAGAAGTTTAAAAAGAATACAAACCGCTGTGCAAATCCACCGCAGCACACACCAAACCTGCCAAAACCAAATACGGGCCAAACGGCAAAGGCTCACCGGCTTTCAAACTTCCCCGCCAACGCATCCCCAAAGCTACGACCACGCCAAGCAAAGAAGCGATCAACACCACCATGGGCAAAACCATCCAACCCAGCCAAGCACCCAATGCCGCCAACAGTTTGTAGTCCCCCTCGCCCATGCCCTGCTTGCCTGTGATGAGTTTAAAAACAGCTTGCACCGCCCACAGCACGCCATAACCCGCTGCAGCACCCCACACGCTTTGCAAAAGAGGAAGTTGAATCACGCCAAAAGATGCGCACAAGATACCTACCCACAACAAGGGCAAGGTCAAGCTGTCGGGCAGCAACATGGTGTCAGCGTCAATCAACGCTAAGGCAAGCAGCACGCTGCCAAAACCGGCCCAAGCCAATGCCTCGACAGAAAACCCCCAACGCCATGCACAGAAGCCCCAAAGCAAGGCCACAGCCAACTCCACCAAGGGGTAGCGCACAGACACCGCCACACCACAGTGTGCACACTTGCCTTTGAGCCAGAGGTAACTCAACACGGGTACCAGGTCTGCTGCACGCAAAGGTGTTTTGCAAGCAGGGCAATGCGAGCGGGGTGTAGATAAATTGAAGGGCTCCTGTGCTGGCTCGCTGATGACTCCTTGCAGTTCGGCGCATTCAGCCTCCCATTGACGCTGCATCATCAACGGCAAACGCCACACCACCACATTGAGAAAACTGCCCAATTGCAAACCCATGAGTGCCGCCACAAGGCAGCCTAGATAAGGATTGGAAAACAAAATATCCATGAAGCTAATCCTTTGTAACCACAATGCCCAACAAGCCGTCAAGCAACTCTGGCTGAGCTTGTAAATCAGACGCTTTACTAATGTGAATCACACGTCCTTGGTCCAGCACCACGGCTTGGTGGCTGATGGCCAAAATCGCTTGAGGGTGTTGCTCGACGATGATGGCTGACAGACCTTCATCACGGGTGATGCGAGAAATAGCTCGCAGCAACTCCTCCACGATGATGGGGGCCAAGCCCTCCAAAGGTTCATCCAACAAAAGCAGTTTGGGGTTAAGCACCAAGGCCCGACCCACGGCCAACATTTGCTGCTCTCCGCCCGAGAGTTGATTGCCGCTATTGCTTTTGCGCTCGGCCAAGCGCGGGAACAAGCCGAACACCCGCTCTGGCGTCCAAGCACCTGGCCTGGCCACGGCTGTCAGGTTTTCCAGCACGGTGAGCGATTTGAAAATATCACGTTCTTGCGGCACCCAGCCCACGCCTACGGCAGCGCGTTGGTGAGACGGCAAACGGTGCAAGTCCACACCATCCAAACGAATGCTGCCCGCATGCTGACGCGTGGCACCCGCGATGGTGTTCATCAAGGTGGTTTTGCCGGTGCCATTGCGCCCCAAGAGCGCCAGTGTTTCGCCTTGGGCCAACGACAAACCAATGCCATGCAAGATGACCGCTTCGCCATAACCTGCGCTCAAGTTGTCAATACGCAGCAACTCAGCCATGGCTACCTCCATGGCCTAAGTAAACCTCACGTACGCGGGCATCTGCCGCCATCTCTGCAGGTGTACCCTCTGTCAGCACCGCACCATTGACCATCACCGTCATGCTTTTGGCGAAGCTGAACACCAAGTCCATGTCGTGCTCAATCAGCAAGACACTCACATCTGCAGGCAAGGCGGCCACGGTACGCAAAAGCTCTTCACGTTCACCGGCAGGCACACCCGCTACCGGCTCATCCAGCAACAACACACTGGGCTCGCAAGCTAAGGCAATCGCCATTTCAAGCAAACGTCGTTTGCCATAGGCGAGTTGCTGCGTGGGTTGGTCCATGACTTCAAGCAAATGGAACTGGCTTAGCAAATGTTCGCAACGCTCTGCAACACGCGGGTCATGCCCCAGCGGTCGAAGCGCTGCTGCACCCATCCCTAGGTGTTGCGAGACCGTCATGGCCAAAGTTTGCAAAGGAGTGAGCCCGTCAAACAGTTGGTTGATTTGGAATGTCCGCACCAAACCACGACGCACCCGTTGGTGCGGTGCCAACCCACTGATGTCCTCGCCCAGCAAATGAATCCGACCTGCCGTGGCTTCCAGCACGCCGGTGAGCAAATTGATGAGCGTTGTTTTGCCCGCACCATTGGGGCCAATCAGGGCATGACGAGCCCCGCGCAGCAGCTGCAAGCTGACGTTGTCAGTGGCGGTGATGCCGCCAAAGCGCTTGACCAACCCTTCACAGGACAAAACGATGTCTGCACTCATGCGCGACGCCCCCAGGTCCATGGGCGTATCAAACGTTCACGCCCCACCAACATCAGCAGCACCAAGAAAAGCCCCAACCAAAATGTCCAGTACTGCGGTGTCCAAGCAGAGATGATGCTGTGCAAAGTCTTGAACACTACTGCCCCAACGATGCCACCCCAGAGCCACCCCGTGCCACCAATGACCAGTATCAAGAGCACGTCAGCTGAACGGTCAAAACCAAACACATCCAGCGATGCAAAGCCAGTGATTTGCGCTTGCAAACCACCCGCCATACCCGCCAGTGCCGCGGCCAAGGTGTAGATCGAGATCAAACGCGCATGGACTGGTATGCCTATGGCTTGGGCGCGAAGTGGGTTGTCGCGAATGGCCTGCAAGCTAAAGCCAAAAGGAGAAACCACCACTTGACGCAACAGCACAAAGACAGCCAAAGTGATGCCCAAGGTGTACCAAGCAGCGGTTTGACCCATCAAGTCAAACTCAAAAAAACCTAATACGGGCCCCATGACCACGCCTTGCAATCCGTCCGCACCACCGGTGATGAAGTCGAGCTTGTTGGCCAACTCTTGCAGAATCAAAGCCACGCCCAGCGTCACCATCAACCTTGTAAGGTCAGAGCCGCGCAAAATACCTAAGCTGCAAAACGCACCCAACAAGGCTGTGACCGATGAAGCAACTGCCAGCCCCAGCAAGGGGTCGGGGTTGATGTGCTTGGCAAACAAAGCAGCGCTGTAAGCCCCCATCCCAAAAAAAGCCGCATGCCCCAAAGACACGATGCCGCTGTAGCCAAGAATCAAATCCAATGACATGGCAAACAGGGCAATGACGGTGATTTCACTGATCAACAACGCATGGGTGGGCAACAACAGAGGTAGGCACAGCAAGCAAGCCCACAAAGCAAACTCCCACCAGCGCGGCTTGGCAGCAAGCGACAAGCCCAGCGCCACGCGGTTCATTTGCCACCCCTGGAAAACAAGCCTTGGGGTCGCCATAACAAAATCAGAATCATCAAGCTGTAAACAATGAATGCACCTAATTTAGGAACGTAGTACTTGCCTGCGACATCCGCAATACCCAAAAGCAATGCAGCTAACAAGGGCCCCGTCAAGCCCGAAGTACCACCGACCGCCACCACAATCAAAAAGTAAATCATGAACTTGAGCGGAAAGATTGGGTCCAAGCCCAACACCTCTGCACCCAAAGCACCGCCCAAACCGGCTAAGCCGGAGCCCATCGCAAAGGTGAGCAAAAACACCTTGTTCACATCAATGCCCAAACCTGCGGCCACACGCGGGTTATCCACGGCCGCTCTTAACTGCGAGCCAAAGCGGGTGCGCACCAGCAGCAGTTGCAAGACCACGGTCAACACAGCGCAAACCGCGATGATGGCCAGGCGGTAATGACCCATGCCCAATGCACCGTCCCAAAGCTCTGTGCGGCCCTTCAAAAATTCGGGCAGTTGCACCAACTGCTGGGTGGAACCCACAAAGTAATCCACACCAGCCACCGCCATGAAAGTCAGACCAATAGAGAACAGTACTTGGTCAAGGTGGGGTTTGTTGTACATGCGTCTGTACAGCGTGGCCTCCATCAGCGCTCCCAGCAAGGCGGTGAACACAAACGCCAATGGCACACACAGCAAAAACGGCAGGCCAGCATGCTGCATCAACAAGACCGTGGTGTAGCCACCCGCCATGGCGAAAGCGCCATGCGCCAGGTTGATGAAGTTCATCAGGCCCAAGGTGACAGACAAACCAATGGCCAGGATGAAGAGCAACATCCCGTAGGCCACACCATCGAACAGCAGGGTCAACATAGCGATGGCTTACTTGGCTTTTCCAGGGTCTTTCATGTCTTTGATGACATCAAACTCCACGTTGTAAAGCTGTCCGTCTTTTCGCTCAACCTTGCGCAGGTAGATGTTTTGCACCACATCGCGGGTTTGTGCATCGATGTAAATTTGACCGCGAGGGCTTTCAAAAATTTGTCCTTTTATTGCGGCCAGCATGGCCTCACCACCGCCTTGACCACCTTTGGTGTTTTTCAACGCTTCGTAAATGACGCGCATGCCGTCATAACCACCCACCGCCATGAAATTGGGGCGCAGCCCTTTGTTGGCTTTCTTGAAGGCATCGACGAATTTTTTGTTGAGTGCAGAAGGGTGGGCGGCTGAATAGTGGTGGGCCGTGACCACGCCCAAAGCGCCCTCACCCATGTCATTGAGCTGATCGTCGTCAGTCAGGTCGCCCGTGCCAATCAGCTTGATGCCGGCCTTGTCCATGCCGCGTTCCAAGAACTGCTTCATCACCGCCGCACCCGCCCCTGATGGCACAAAGACGAACAGTGCATCGGGTTTCAAGTCACGCACTTTTTGCAAAAAAGGAGCGAAATCGGGGTTGCGTAAAGGAACGCGCAGGCTCTCAATGACCTGAGCGCTGTTGAGTTGCATGCGTTCTTTGAAATAACGCTCGGCATCGATGCCAGGACCGTAATCGCTGACCAAGGTCACCACCCGCTTCATGCCATTTTTGGGGGCCCAATCGCCCATGGCAACCGCACATTGGGGCAAGGTGAAACTGGTGCGCACGATGAAAGGCGAAGCCTCGGTGATGCTGGACGTGGCGGCCGCCATGACCACCATGGGTGTTTTGGATTGGGTGGCAATGGGTGCGGTGGCCAAGGCCAGAGGTGTCAGGCCAAAACCGCTCAAGACGCCCACCTTTTCATTCACCACCAGTTCTTGCGCCATGCGCTTGGTGGCGTCTGGCACCCCGCCATCGTCTTTGATGATGAGCTCAATCTTGCGGCCCGCCACCGTGCTGCCGTTTTGCGCCATGTACAAACGCGCAGCCGCCTCGATTTGTTTGCCAGTGGAGGCGGATGGCCCTGTCATCGGCAGAATGAGTCCAATTTTGAATGCTTCTTGCGCCCACCCCGAGTTGACACTTAACAACACAGCCAAAGCCACCAATGGAAATATAAAACGTGTTTTCATGAAGAAACTCCGAGGGATGACGGGGGCTTAAGGTTGCGAGTGATTCTAGGGGCGACCTGAATGGATACGTCAGGTTTTGCGGCGAATCAGCCGCACACTGGACATAGGGTGCAAATCAGGGCTGCGCATGGCTTCGTTCAAAAGACGCTGGGCCATGCGAGAGTGCTCGCGCATGATGGCCTCGGCTCTTGCGCCTTCGCGCTGCTCTATTGCCGCTAAAACTTGCCGGTGCTGGTCTTGGGCAATGATGAGCATGTCTCTGGCCTTGGCACTGTTGGCTTGACCGATCACAAAGCTGGAAGGGGACGCAAAAGGCAAACCAATCACCCTCTCCAACTCACGCTGCAAGACCGCGCTGCCTGTCATTTCCGACAACAAGGCATGAAATCGCTCGTTATGGGCAACGTAGGCACTGAAAGCCTCATCATTCAAAGTGTCATTGCTTAAAAATTGGTCAATCTGGTCCAAGCAAGCATTGGCTTCTAACAACACCCCAGGCGCACACCCTCGCTCGGCCGCAAAGCGGGCCGCCAAGCCCTCTAAGGTGCCGCGCAATTCAATGGCGTCAGACACGTCGCGCTCAGTGAAGGTGCGCACCGCGTAGCCGCCGCTGTTCAGCGACTCCAACAGTCCCTCTTGTTCAAGCTTCATCAACGCAGTGCGAATCGGTGTGCGAGACACGCCCAACTTGTCCACCAAGGTGAGTTCTGCAATGCGCGACCCTGAAGGTAATTCACCTGCCAAAATCATCTCGCGCAAACGCAACTGCGCTTTGACAGATTGCGAATAGCTGGGTTGTTCGTCGGTATCGGGATTGGGGCTCATGAGCTTCAATTGTATGCAATACAGCTCAAAAAAGACCTAAAATGGCCTTGATAATCGATTAAATTGCACTTTTTGTATACCAAATCAGCCTTCATCCTGGAGCCCGCTATGACCGTCCCCCACATCCCCGCCCGTTATGACCACGTAGGCAGTTTTTTACGCCCCGCCTACCTTTTAGAAGCCCGCGAACAAAAAGCCAAGGGTCAAATCACCCCTGAGCAACTGCGCGTGGTCGAAGACAAGGCCATCACGGAAATCGTGAAGTTCCAAGAGGATGTGGGCTTGAAGTCCATCACCGATGGCGAATTCCGCCGCACCTATTTTCATATCGACTTTCTGGAGCAAATGGGCGGCGTGAAAACCGACATCCCCGTCACCATCGAGCGCCCTGATGGCACCCAGGAACTGGCCCCGCCCGTGATTCGTGTGATCGACAAAGTACGCCATGTGAAAGACATCCAATTGGCCGACTTCAACTACCTGAAGTCGCAAATTGCCAAGGGCAGCACACCCAAGGTGACCATCCCCTCGCCCACCATGCTGCATTTCCGTGGTGGTCGCGCTGGCATCAGCAAAAACGCCTACCCCGAGCTCGACCCGGCTTTTTACGACGACGTCGCCAAAGCCTATGGCGATGAGTTGCGCTCTTTGTCAGCGGCTGGTTGCAACTATGTGCAAATGGACGATACCAATTTGGCTTACCTGTGCGACGACAAAATGCGCGAAGCCGCAAGAGCCCGAGGCGACGACCCCAATGAACTCCCCCACCGTTATGCGGCCTTCATCAACAAAGTGGTGGCGCAAAAACCTGCGGGCATGACCTTGGCCATGCACCTTTGCCGTGGCAACTTCAAGAGCACCCACGCTGCAGCCGGCAACTACGAGCCTGTGGCTGAAGCCCTGCTGTCTGAGATGAACATCGATGCCTACTTCTTGGAATCCGACGACGACCGCAGCGGTGACTTCCGTCCTTTGCGCTTTTTGGCCAAGGACAAGTTGGTGGTGCTGGGTTTGGTGACCACCAAGTTTGGCGCGATGGAAAGCAAAGACAGCTTGAAGCGCCGCATTGACGAAGCCGCCAAATATGCGCCCCTCTCGCAGTTGGCGCTGTCACCCCAGTGCGGTTTTTCCAGCACGGTGCACGGCAACAACATTGCTGTGGAAGACCAGCGCAACAAACTGCG
>CAMCWS010000078.1 GCA_945882755.1 Bordetella parapertussis
TAGGCCTCACCCAGCGCTTCTCCCAAGGCTCGCCAAGGGGCTGGGTCCACACCTGCGGCTTGCGCACCCGCGCAAGTAGCAGCCACAAACAACGCACCTGTTTTGGCGCGTTGGTATTGGCTAAGTGCCACCTTGGTTTCGCACTCCCACGCCTGCCCGGCAACGATGCCGTCTGGGGCACCCACACCGTCGCTGATGGTGGAAATCAGATCTGCCAGACGAGCGGGATGCAGTCTTCCTGCACGGGCCATCACTTGGTATGCCATCACGATCAAACCGTCCCCCGTTAGCAAAGCCAAAGGCTCGCCATAAAGTTTGTGGACCGTGATTTGGCCCCGACGTGTGTCCGCATCGTCAAAGCAAGGCATATCGTCATGCACCAAGGAGGCACAGTGCATGAGTTCAATCGCCACAGCAGCAGCGTCAGAGAGTGCCGGTGCATCGTCGCCACAGGCTTTGGCCACTGCCAAACACAGCTGAGGACGAATACGCGCACCACCTGGAAACACCGCGTGGCGCATGGCAGACATCAGGCGCGGTGGGGCGCTCAAGGCTTGAATATGGGAAAAATGCAGTTCTAGCGCGATTTCAATGCGTTGTTGCATGCTCATGGCGGCCCCCAATAATGGCGTGGAACCATCGCATCGACCCATCGAGACAACGTCCACAGTGTCAATTTAACATGACACAGTGGATTGTCAATCTGGTTTTTTCGTTACATAGGGTTTACCAAGGGTAAGGTTTGAGCTTACATGCCTAAAGGACTGACGCCAAACAACCAGGTATGACCTCGTGATAACAAAAAGGCCCAAACCACTACGCCAATGCCAATTGCACGCCAAGTGGCGGCGGCTGAAACCTCTGGGCCTGGCACCGCAGCTTCTGCGCCAGTTTCTGTTGCAGCAGCGGCCAAGCGATCGCGCTGACGGGCGGCTCGAAAGTTAAGTACCGACCACAGTAAAAAAGCGCCAAACAACACCACATCAGCCAAACGCGGGTTGGCCAACAAATGCGCCAAAGCCCATACCTTGACCGACAACACCATGGGGTGGTGTAACTTGACCTTGATAGCGTTACGAGGCGTGAAGGCACTGGCCAATAACACCAAAGACAACAACATCAAGAGCGCAGCTGCATGTTTGACCCACACAGGCGGCGACCACAACAGCGGACTGTCCCAGCGCACCTGGTCAAAACCAAACACCATCAAGCCAAAACCCACCAACGACACCAAGGTGTAAGCACCTTTGTAGGCTTTTTCGCCCAAGCGCTCCAAGATGGCTTGCCGCCAGTTTTCAGCAAAAATGCGGGTGGAATGCGCACCCAAAAACAGAACCAAACCGAGTATCAGCCAAGCCATATTGAGCTCCTTTTATCAGTGTTGACGGTGCAAAACCCAATCTGTCAAGGCCCGCAGGGCTTGTGTATTGGGTAAAGCGCTTTTGATCAAGGCGGCTTGGGCTTGGTCGGCCAAGGCCTTGGCTTCTTGTCGCGCACCCGCCAAACCCAACAGCGACACATAAGTGGGTTTGTTGTCTGCCGCATCTTTGCCAGAGGTTTTACCCAGCACCGCCGACTCAGCGGTGACGTCCAAAATATCGTCCACCACCTGAAACGCCACACCTAATGCTTGGGCAAAACTTTGCAAAGCTTGGTAGGCACGCGAACTGGCGTCCCCGCTCACAGCGCCCATCAACACACTGGTTTCCAATAAAGCACCGGTTTTGCAGCGGTGCATATGGCGCAAAGCCTCGGCGTCCAAAGCCACGCCCACGCTTGCCAAATCAATGGCTTGTCCGCCCGCCATACCAGCATGGCCGGCCCCACGAGCAAGCAAGGCACAGAGCTTGGTTTGCACTGCGTCAGGAATATCACTGTCGTCTGGTGTCAGACATTCAAAAGCCAGCGATTGCAGTGCGTCTCCCGCTAACAAAGCCTGCGCCTGTCCAAACTTCACATGCACCGTGGGTTTGCCGCGTCGCAGCACGTCGTTGTCCATGCAAGGCATGTCGTCATGCACCAAACTGTAGGCATGGATCAACTCCACCGCGCAGGCCGAACGCATCGCCGCGTCTTCCATCCAAGCCACTTGCTGACCAGCAGCACTGGCTTCCATACTGGCCAAAACCAGAAGTGGGCGCAAACGTTTTCCGCCATCCAGCACGGCGTAACGCATGGCGTCACCCAAGCCGGCAGGCGCGTAAGCAGGTACGGCATCATCCAGAGCCATGTCTATGGTCGCTAAATGGGTCTGGCTCCATTGGTTGAAATTAAAGGCTTTCATTCGCTGCCACTCCATTGTTTCAAGGTACCCGCTTCGAGCACTTTGATTTGTTCTTCCACCGCTTGCAGCTGTGCTCGGCAGTGGCTTAATAAAAAAGCGCCGCGCTGGTAGGTTTGCAGCAATTGCGCCAAGGGCAATTGCCCCGACTCCATGTGCGCCACCAAGCCCTCAAGTTCCTTCAAACCTGCTTCATAGCTTTCGGGAAGGGCTTGCACAGAAGCATCAGGCGGTGAAGAGGGTTTGGTTTTGGTCATGCCACACTGTATTTAATAGGAGTCAAACCATTGTAGGCGGGCGATTTAATCTTGAAAAATTGTAAATATTGCTAAAAGTCGAGGCTACAATCCGCTTCCGCCTGGGGTACCCCCCAGTTTTTTGTCATTCTCCCTGTGGGGAGTCTTTAGGTCAGGTCGCCCATGTCTGATTTAAGTCTTCAACTGCAGCAGGCCTCTGGCCAACTACCAGTTTCAAGCTATTTTGATGATGCGCTGTACCAGCGCGAAATCGAACAATTGTTCAAACAAGGTCCTCGCTACGTCGGCCATTCGCTGGCAGTACCCAACGTAGGAGACTTTCATGCGCTTGCCCATGAAAACGAGGGCCGAGCCTTGGTGCATACCCCGCAAGGTATACAACTCATCTCCAATGTCTGCCGTCACCGCCAAGCCGTAATGCTCAAAGGTAGAGGCAATTTGAACGACCCAGCACGCAGCATGGGCGGCAATGTGGTGTGTCCCCTGCACCGCTGGACCTATTCGGGTGAAGGCCAACTGCTGGGTGCGCCGCATTTTCAGCAAGACCCTTGCCTGAACCTGCAAAACTACCCGCTGCAAGAATGGAATGGCTTGCTGTTTGAAGCCAACGGCCGCGATGTGCTGGCTGACTTGGCAGGCATGGGGCCACGCAACCAACTCGATTTCACTGGCTATGCCCTCGACCATATCGAAATGCATGTCTGCAATTACAACTGGAAAACCTTTATCGAGGTCTACCTCGAGGACTACCACGTCGGCCCGTTTCACCCAGGGCTTGGTAACTTCGTCACCTGCGACGATTTGCAGTGGGAATTGAAGGCCGACTACTCGGTACAAACCGTGGGAGTGGCCAACCGTTTGGGTAAAGCCGGTAGCCCCACTTATGAACGCTGGCATGACGCCTTGCTGCAATACAACCAAGGCTCGGTTCCCCAACATGGCGCGATTTGGCTTACCTACTACCCTCACATCATGGTGGAGTGGTACCCCCATGTGCTCACCGTCTCCACTTTGCACCCCATGGGTCCGCGCAAAACCATGAATGTGGTCGAATTCTTTTACCCCGAAGAAATCGTCGCTTTCGAGCGTGGCTTTGTAGAAGCGCAACGTGCGGCCTACATGGAAACCTGTGTGGAAGACGATGAAATCGCCGAACGCATGGACCAGGGCCGTTTGGCGCTGATGCAACGCGGCGAGAACCAAGTGGGCCCCTACCAAAGCCCCATGGAAGACGGTATGCAACATTTCCACGAGTGGTACCGCCGCAGAATGGATACCTCTAGCTAAATGCAAGCGCTTTGGATGCTGCTGGCTTCCGCATTTCTGGCCAGCATGGGGGTATGCGTCAAATTTGCCTCCGCCTACTTCAGCGCCTCTGAACTGGTGTTTTACCGCGGCATCATCAGCCTCTTGATGATGGGCTTGTACGCCCGTTTTGCTGGAACCTCACTGCACACGCCTGTTCCATTGATGCATTTTTGGCGCAATGTGGTGGGGGTGTTTTCGCTGGGCGCTTGGTTTTACGCCTTGGGCAAATTGCCATTGGCCACCGCCATGACCCTCAACTACATGAGCAGTGTGTGGATTGCCGCTTTTTTGGTGGGCGGCACCTTGATGGGCACCCTGACGGGCACAAGCGTGGACATGCGCCGCCAAGGCCCCTTGGTATTGGCAGTGCTCAGTGGTTTTGTCGGTGTGGTCATGATGCTGCGCCCCACCATCGAGCAAGACCAAATGTTTGCCGGCTTGGTGGGCTTGATGTCGGGTTTTGTGTCCGCGTTTGCTTATATGCATGTGATGGCACTCGGTCGCGCAGGCGAGCCTGTTGTCAGGGTGGTGTTTTACTTCGCGCTGGGCACCAGCTTGGCCGGTGGCGCTGGCATGCTGGTGGATGGCGTGTCACCCTGGAACTGGGACCATGCGGTGTGGCTTTTGCCCATCGGCATATTGGCCTCGCTAGGGCAGATGTGCCTCACCCGCGCCTACTCACGCGGCGCCACCTTGGTGGTGGCCAATTTGCAATACGCTGGCATTGTGTTTGCGGCTTTGTACGGCGTGTTTTTGTTTGAGGAACAATTGCCCACTATCGGTTGGTTAGGCATGTGGCTGATCATCGCTAGCGGTATCGCCTCCACCGTCCTGCGTACCCGCGCTGTTCCCGATTCACCTGCTGAGGATCACTGAGCCATGTTCACCACCTTGATTTCTGTGCAAGCGTTAAAAACCACCCCTGCGGTCGTCATCGATTGCAGCGCCGACTTAGCCAAACCCGAGGCAGGCCGCTTGCAATTCGAGGAGCAACACATAGCCGGTGCTTTGTTTGCCGATATCAATACCGACTTGGCCACCCACGACACAAGCTTGGCGGTCAATGGCGGTCGGCACCCCCTGCCCACACGAGAACACTTCGCACGTTGGTTGGGCGCTTGCGGCATCAGCGAACACACCCAAGTGGTGGTCTATGACCGCCAAGGCATGAACTACTGTGGCCGCTTATGGTGGATGCTCAAGTGGTGCGGCCATGAGGCGGTGGCAGTGCTCGATGGTGGTTTGCAAGCCTGGGTGGCCGCGGGTGGTGATGTGGCCAGTGGCCCTGCTTTGCCAGTCTCGCCAGCTGTATTTGCTTTGCGTCAACCCTTGCTGGTGCTCAAGCACACGGCGGATGTGTCTGCCCAGTTAGGCCATCCTGCGCAAACCATTGTCGATGCACGAGCCTCTGCTCGGTACAAAGGCGAAACAGAACCTTTCGACCCTGTGGCTGGCCATATACCGGGGGCCCTGAACCGCCCCTTCCCTACCAATCTCACGCCCCAAGGCTTCATGAAAAGCCCAGCCGAATTACGTGCCGAGTTTGAGAGCTTGCTGAATGGTCGCGACGCCAGCAGCGTGGTTCACCACTGCGGCAGTGGCATCAGTGCCGTCCCCAATGTGCTGGCGATGCAAATAGCGGGTTTGGGTGCCACGGCTCTTTATGCCGGCAGTTGGAGCGAATGGTGCAACACGCCAGGCCTGCCCTGCGCACAGGGCTAAATGGCCTAATGTCCGTGCATCCACTGCACCGCAGCGGTGACCATGGCAATGCCTGCAAACAACCACAGCACTTGCATTCCCGTCTCAACAGCTGACAGGCGTTTTTGCAACTGGGGTATCAGGTCAGCCAAGGCCACATACACATAACTGCTGCTGGCTATCACCAGTAAAAACGGCAGCCAAGCTTCGTGACCTTCGATCAGGAAAAAACCCGCCAAGCCACCCACCACCGTCACGCCACCGGCCATGCACAACTTCAAGAGCGCATTGCGCCCTTGACCCAAACCGCGCTGCAAAACAGCCAAATCCCCCATATGGTGGGGAATTTCATGGGCTAAAACAGCAACAGATGCCGCAACACCTAGGCTGAAATTGGTCATGAAGGCCGCCGCCACCAAGACACCGTCCCCAAAGGCGTGGACGCTGTCACCCGTCAGTACCGCCCAACTGCCTGCCAAACCCTCTTCAGTTGGGTGGTCATGAGAATGGTTGTCCCCATGGTCATGGGCCCCATGGTGTCCCTGTCCATGCTCATGGCCGTGGTGCCACAACTCGGCTTTGTCTAATAGAAAAAAGAAGACCAAGCCCAAAAGCAGGGTTAAAAACAAGCTGTGGGGCGCCGAATCGGATTCGAAAGCCTCTGGCAATAAATGCAAAAACGCGGTTGCCAACAAGGCGCCTGCTGCAAGGCTGAGCAAATGCTGTGTAAACCGGGCCAACAATGCCCGCGCTAAAAGAGCCGCTACCAAAACACTGCCTACGCCGGCGAACAAGGTGCCCGCCATGATTGTCCAAAACGTGAGCGTCATGCAGCAGATTATGCGCTCTGTCCAGAAGCCGACCCATCAGCCTAATTTTCAAATTTAAAGTACTTTTGTGTCGTAATTTAGCAAATTTCATAATAAACAGGTATCTTGGTATTCACTTTTTACCCAAAAATCATTTAAAGTAACTTTAAGTATTGTTTTTTGAGGATTAAATGATGAATTTATCATTCACTTTCGGTTATTCGAGATTTTTGTGGCTGGCCGCAGTTACTTTGCTGTTGGCAGGGAGCTTCCCTGCTGCGATGGCTACATCCAGTTCGCCCCGTGGCTCAAAACCCCTCAACAAATGCATTTTGGGTGCTGCGCAGTACCACGGCGTCAACCCCTATTTGTTAAGAGCCATCTTGGTGGTGGAAAGCCGACTCAACCCCAAGGCTATCAATGTCAATATGAACGGCACACGCGATATTGGCGTCGCCCAAATCAACTCCATTCACCTTCCCGTTTTGCAAAACCATGGCATCAAAGAAAGCCATTTGATGGATGGCTGTGTCAATACCTATGTAGGGGCTTGGTTATTGCGCAAACAAATCTCCCGGCATGGCCTCAACTGGTTTGGCATTGCCGCTTACCACTCCGTCACCCCCGACAAGAATTACCGCTACCAAGTGCTGATCTATAACGAAATGGTCAGAAGCGGCGCTATCCAAAACATCGCTATGGCGGTGCCGCCTCTTTCAAAATAAATCGCAATGAATATCTTAATTGCTCACCAAAATTTCCCGGGGCAATTCAAACACTTGGCACCAGCCTTAGCCAAACAAGGCCACCAAGTTGTGGCCATCTGCACCCGCGTCCACGAACCCATCACATGGCAAGGCGTGAAGGTGATTCCTTACCAAGTCAAACGCAGCAGCGACCGCAAGGTACATCCATGGGTGAGCGATTTTGAAGCCAAAGTGATTCGCGGCGAAGCAGCCTTTCGTCATGCCTTGGTGTTGCGTGAAAAAGGTTTTTACCCTGATGTGATTTTGGCCCACCCAGGATGGGGTGAGAGTTTATTTTTGAAAGATGTTTGGCCCCAAGCCAAGTTGGCCATTTACGCAGAGTATTTCTACCAATGCAGCGGCGGGGATGTGGGGTTTGACCCTGAGTTCCCCGTACGTGACCCGCAGGGAGACGCCGGTCGCATCCGTGTCAAAAACATCAACAACACCATGCATTTTGAAGTCGCTCAAGCAGGACTGTCACCCACACAATGGCAGGCCAGCACCTTTCCTTCACCATTTCAAAAAAAAATTCAAGTCATACACGATGGTATTGATACCAATGTGGTCAAACCTAATCCCCAAGCTGAATTCAGATTACCTTCTGGCCAAGTGTTGACGCGCAGTGACGAAGTAATTTCTTTTGTGAACCGTAACTTAGAGCCTTACCGCGGTTACCACGTGTTCATGCGCTGCTTGCCAAGCTTGCTCAAACAACGCCCCAACGCTCAAGTGGTGTTGGTAGGTGGTGACCAAGTCAGCTATGGTGTGGCACCCCCCAATGGCAAAACATGGAAGCAAATTTTCATCGACGAAGTTCGCTCCAAGATCAGCCATGCTGACTGGGCACGGATTCACTTTGTAGGCAAATTGGCGTATGAACACTATATGGCTTTGATGCAAGTAAGTACGGTACATGTTTACCTTACCTACCCGTTTGTATTGAGTTGGAGCTTGCTTGAAGCCATGGCCATGGGTGCCGCTATCGTCGCCAGCGATACCGCGCCTCTGGCTGAAGTCATTGAACACGATATGAATGGAAAGAAAGTACCGTTTTTTGATGTGCCTGCTTGGACGCAAACCATAGTGAACTTGCTGGAACAACCCCAAGAGCGTCAACGTTTGGGTGAACAAGCCAGACAAACCGTCGTCGAAAAATACGACTTAACCACGGTATGTTTGCCCCAACAACTGGCTTGGGTTAGAGGATTAGCACAAAGTTAAATCACATCAATGCGCCTGATCCCAATTGGCACCCATCCCCACCTCGGCCAACAGTGGCACTTTCAGCTCGGCCACGCTGGCCATGATGCGCGGCACCTCGGTTTTCAGCCAATCCACCTCGGCGTCGGGCACCTCGAACACCAGTTCATCGTGCACCTGCATGATCATGCGGGTGCCACGCCCCTCTTGGTCCAACACCTGCTGCACCTTGACCATGCTGAGCTTGATCAAGTCCGCCGCGGTGCCTTGCATGGGCGCGTTGATAGCGGCACGTTCGGCCCCACCTCGGCGGGGGCCATTGGGTGAATTGATTTCGGGCAAATACAAACGCCTGCCAAACACCGTCTCCACATAGCCTTGCGCTTTGGCCTGGGCGCGGGTGTCGTCCATGTAGCGCTTCACGCCCGCAAAGCGCTGGAAGTAACGCTCGATGTAATTTTTGGCAGCGGTGTTGTCGATGCCCAGCGCCTTGGCCAAACCAAAAGCGCTCATGCCGTAAATCAAACCGAAGTTAATGACCTTGGCATAGCGGCGCTGCTCACTGCTGACGGTGTCGGGGGTCAAGCCAAACACCTCGGCGGCTGTGGCCTTGTGCACGTCCAAGCCATCGTGAAAAGCTTTGAGCAAGGCCGGGTCGTCGCTGATGTGGGCCATGATGCGCAGCTCGATTTGGCTGTAATCGGCGCTGGCAATCACGCTGCCCGCAGGGGCCACAAAAGCCTCTCGCACTTTGCGCCCCTCCGGCGTGCGGATGGGGATGTTTTGTAAATTGGGGTCGTTGCTGGACAAGCGCCCCGTCACCGCCACGGCTTGCGCGTAATGGGTGTGCACCCGCCCTGTGCGCGGGTTGGCCAGCTGCGCCAATTTGTCGGTGTAAGTGCCTTTGAGTTTGGACAGAGATCGGTGTTCCAAAATCTTTGCGGGCAGCGGGTAGTCGTCAGCCAACTTTTCCAACACCTCTTCATCGGTGCTGCGCGCACCGGTGGCGGTTTTTTTGATCACCGGCAAACCGAGTTTGTCGAAAAAGATTTCACCCAGTTGCTTGGGTGATGCGAGGTTGAA
>CAMCWS010000079.1 GCA_945882755.1 Bordetella parapertussis
AGGTCATCGCGAGGCGCCAGAATCGTCATCGCGAGGCCTAAGGCCGAAGCGACCTCCCATGATTGCCTCAGGGTCAAGCCCCTCGCAATGACGCAAATAAAGTCAGCAAGCGATCCAAACCGCCGTGGTCAATCGCCACATGAGCGGCTTCGCGTACTTTGGGTTTGGCGTGATAGGCCACCGACAGACCCGCCACTGACATCATGGGAATGTCGTTCGCGCCATCCCCCATGGCGATGGCTTGCGCTGACCTTATCCCTAGGACTTCGCAAGTAGAGAGCAACATGCGGCGCTTTTCCTCGCCATCGCAAATGTCGCCCCAAGGCTGATCAAACATGCGACCAGTTAAATGACCATCCGCCACTTCAAGAACATTGCTACGCACGTGGTCAATACCCAGCAGTTGTTGGACATGGTCAGTGAAAAACGTAAAACCGCCGCTCACCAACAAGGTAGACATACCTGCTTGTTGGCAGGCGGTCACCAAAGCCTTGGCGCCGGGGTTCAAAGCCAGTCTGTGCGTCAGCACTTCGGTCATAGCGGCTACCGGCACGCCTTCCAGTAAAGCCACACGTCGCCGCAAACTGTCTTTGTAGTCAGCAATTTCGCCGCGCATGGCTGCTTCGGTGATGGCGGCAACTTCCGCTTTGCGGCCCGCAGCATCAGCCACCTCATCGATGCACTCGATGTTGATGAGCGTGGAGTCCATGTCAAAAGCGATTAACTTGAAGTTCTGCCATGGCAAGGGCAGCTTAAGGCCTTTGACCCACAGTCCAGGGGCGTGCTCAACTGCAGGCAAAGCACTCAGACTCATGAAGCCACCACCGCTTTGGCAGGCACCACCGGTTCGCCCAAGGAACGCAAGATGTCCCTGACCATTTGCGCACGGTCTTTCACCTCGGGCAAGGCACGTTCAATACGCAACTTGTCGTTGCCTGCTAGCTTAATGTGCTTGTTTTTTTGCACCAATTGGATGATGCGCATACCGTCTACAGGTGCATGCTGCTTGAAGCTGATGAGGATCACGCCAGGGGCCGCATCGACCTTGGCCACACCATAAGGTTTGGCCAAAACCCGCAGGCGGTGGGTGTCGATCAGGGTTTGCGCTTGCGTGGGAAGCTTGCCAAAGCGGTCAACCAGTTCTTCTAGCAGGGCATCCACTTGGTCTTGGTTCTTGGCGGTGGCGAGTTTTTTGTAGAAGGATAGCCGCAGGTGCACATCGCCGCAGTAGTCGTCGGGCAGCAGGGCAGGCGAATGCAGGTTGATTTCAGTGGTGGCTTGCAAGGGGCTGAGCAAGTCGGGTTCTTCGCCGTTTTTAAGCGCTCTTACCGCTTCGGACAGCATCTCGTTATAGAGCTGAAAACCCACCTCCAGCATATTGCCGCTTTGGTTTTCGCCCAGTACCTCGCCTGCACCGCGTATTTCCAAGTCGTGCATCGCCAAATAAAAACCGGAACCCAATTCTTCCATTTGTTGGATCGCGTCCAGCCTTTGGGTGGCGTTTTTGCTGAGGCCCTGCAAATCGGGAACCAGCAAATAGGCATAGGCTTGGTGGTGGCTACGCCCGACACGGCCACGCAACTGATGCAACTGCGCAAGCCCGAATTTATCCGCACGGCTCATCAAAATTGTGTTGGCACTGGGCACATCGATACCAGTTTCGATGATGGTGGAGCACAGCAAAATATTAAATCGCTGCGCCACAAAGTCACGCATGACTTTTTCCAACTCACGCTCTGGCATTTGCCCATGCGCCACAGCGATGCGGGCTTCGGGAATCAGTTCTTGCAAACGCTCTTTGCGGTTTTGGATAGTCTCAACTTCGTTGTGCAAGAAATAGCACTGGCCGCCGCGCTTCAATTCCCGTAAAACCGCTTCGCGGATGACGCCGTTGTCTTCGGTTCGCACAAAAGTTTTGATGGCCAAGCGGCGTTGCGGCGCAGTGGCAATCACGCTCAAGTCGCGCAAACCTTCCAAGGCCATGCCCAAGGTACGAGGGATGGGGGTGGCCGTCAGGGTCAGGATGTCCACCTCAGCCCGCATGGCTTTGATGGCTTCTTTGTGACGTACACCGAAACGGTGTTCCTCATCAATGACCAACAGCCCCAAATCTTTGAACTTGACGGTGTCGCTGATGAGCTTATGGGTGCCCACCACGATATCGATAGAGCCTGCTTCCAAGCCCATCATGGCGGCTTTTATCTCCTTGGGCGAGCGAAAACGGCTCATCTCGGCGATCTTCACGGGCCATTTGGCAAAACGGTCTGTCAAGGTTTGGAAATGCTGCTCTGCCAAGAGGGTGGTAGGCGCCAAGATGGCGACTTGTTTGCCGCCCATCACCGCGATGAAGGCGGCGCGTAAAGCCACCTCGGTTTTGCCAAAGCCCACATCGCCACACACCAACCGGTCCATGGGGCGTGGGCTGATCATGTCTTGAATCACGGCATGAATGGCTGCACGTTGGTCGGCAGTTTCTTCAAACCCAAAATCGTTGGCAAATACCTCGTAGTCTTGCGGCGTGTAGCGAAACGGGTGGCCTTGGCGAGCAGCTCGACGTGCATAAATATTGAGCAACTCCGCAGCTGCATCGCGGATTTGCTCGGCGGCACGGCGTTTGGCTTTGTCCCATTGACCCGAACCCAAGCGGTGCAGCGGGGCTTCATCGGGGCTGACGCCGCTGTAGCGGCTGATCAGGTGCAACTGGCTGACCGGCACATACAAGGTAGCTTCGTCCGCGTATTCCAAATGCAAAAACTCTTGCAGCAAGGGCTGACCTAAGTCGTCTACCCCTTGGCTCATGTCCATGTTCACCAAGCCTCGGTAGCGGCCAATGCCGTGGGCGCTGTGAACCACGGGGTCGCCCACTTGCAACTCGGACAAGTCTTTGATCAGCGACTCCACATCGCTGACCGCTTCTTGCTTGCGTTTGCGTCTGGCGCTGGGGCTGGCAGCGAACAGCTCGGTCTCTGTCACCAGATCAATGCCAGCTTCTGTCCATGCAAAGCCCGTGTGCAAGCCGCTGGTGGCTATGCCAAAAGGTTCGGTGCTATGTACAAATTCGGCCAGTGAGTCAAAAGCAGGAGGGCTCACGCCACCGGCTCTTAAAAAGTCCAACAAGCTTTCGCGCCGCCCATCGCTCTCGGCCAGCACCAAAACCCGCTGTTGGCTTTTGCGTTGGCGCTCTTGCAGCCTTGACAAAGGCGTTTCTGAGCCACGATCTACCGTGACATCTGGCAGTGACTGTGCCCAATCGCTCGCTTTGGACACGTCTGCTTTGCGAAGCGCCAACTGGGCATGGAGGTTGACGCGGGTGAAAAACTGTTCGGTGTTTAAAAACAAATGTGTGGGCGACAACACGGGTCGCTCGGGGTCGCCTTGCGCCAGGCGGTAACGCTCTTGCGCATCTTGGGAAAAGCTTTGCAACACGGGTTCTAGGTCGCCATGCAACACCACCACCGAGGCTTCACCCAGGTAGTCAAACACGGTGGCAGTCTCTTCAAAAAACAGGGGCAAGTAGTATTCAATGCCTGCTGTCGCAACACCGTTGCCCATGTCTTTGTAAATGCGGCTACGTGTCGGGTCACCTTCCAACAGTTCACGCCACTTGCTGCGAAACAAGGCGCGGGAGGCTTCATCCATCGGAAATTCGCGGCCTGGTAACAAGCGCACTTCGGGGACAGGGTAGAGACTGCGTTGTGTGTCGGGGTCGAAGGTGCGGATGGAGTCGATTTCGTTGTCGAACAAGTCCACACGGTAGGGCACCAAAGAGCCCATGGGGAACAAATCAATCAGGCCGCCCCGTACTGTGTATTCCCCAGGGCTTACCACTTGCGACACATGGCTGTAACCGGCCATGGTGAGTTGTTGCTTGAGTTGGGCGTCATCCAACTTTTGCTTGACTTTGAAGTGAAAGGTGTAGGCCGCCAAAAACGAGGGGGGTGCTAAGCGGTACAACGCGGTACTGGCAGGCATCAGCACCACATCAGCCTGTCCCTGCGAGATGCGCCACAGCGTGGCCAAACGCTCGCTGATCAAATCTTGGTGGGGTGAAAAGCCATCGTAGGGCAGGGTTTCCCAGTCGGGAAACAACACGCATTGCAGTTCGGGCTGGAAAAACTGCATCTCCTCCAGCAGGCGCTGGGCGTCAAAGGCCTCGGCACAAATGATGCTGACGCGTCTGCCTTGGCTTTTTTCCCGAGCCACCAAAGCCGCAAGCAGGGCTGCATCAGCAGAACTGGGGGGGCGGGGGAGGGTGAAGCGCTGAGCGCTGTGGAGGGCTGGCAGTTGCATGGAAGTCTAAGATTCTAGAATGCCCCCATGATCGGTCCCCACCCATGAGCTCAGAGCAACCCCGCTTCCATGTGGTCATCCCCTGTGCGGGCACTGGCAGTCGTGCCGGTGTAAATATCCCCAAGCAGTACGCCCTATTGGCAGGCTTACCCATGGTGATGCACACTTTGAATGCTTTTTCGGGTGTGGCTGGCTTAGGTCAAGGCCTCTTGGTGGTTTCTCCCCAAGACACTTACATGGCTGAACTGCTGCTTCAACACCCGCAACCAGCTTTTCAATGCGTTCCAAGAGGGGGTGCTACCCGAGCCCAAAGTGTGCTGGGTGGTTTGCGCAGTTTGCAAGAGCGAGGGGTGGACCCAACCGACTGGGTGTTGGTGCATGATGCAGCTCGGTGTTTGATCACGCCTCGGTTGATACAAGCTTTGTTGGCAGCCTGCGCCCAAGACCCCACAGGTGGTCTGTTGGCGTTGCCCTTGCCCGACACCTTGAAAGCGTCAGTGGGTGGCCGCGTGTCGCAGACCTTGAGCCGCAGTGACAAATGGTTGGCGCAAACGCCGCAAATGTTCAAGATGGGCGCTTTGGCGCAGGCCCTTGAAAACCCCCATGAATACATCACTGACGAGGCCAGCGCCATGGAGGCGCAAGGCTTGACGCCTTTGTTGGTTGAAGGTGCGTCGTTCAATTTCAAGGTCACTTACCCGCAGGACTGGGCTTTGGCCGAGGCTGTTTTAAATGACCGTCAGCATCGTCCAGGAGTGTTGTCATGACCATGCAATTTCGAATCGGAGAAGGCTGGGATACCCACGCGTTGGTGCCTGGCAGACGGTTGGTGATTGGTGGCGTGGTGATTCCTTTTCATCTGGGTCTGTTGGGGCATTCGGACGCCGATGTGCTGCTGCATGCCATCACCGATGCATTGCTAGGTGCAGCTGCCTTGGGCGATATCGGCACCCACTTTTCGGACACGGATGAGCGTTGGCGTGGAGCTGATTCATGGCTGTTGTTGCAGACCACGGGTGCTATGTTGCGCGAAACCGGTTGGCACATCAGCAACATCGACAGCACCGTGATGGCCCAAGCGCCAAAGCTCGCACCGTTCATTGCCCCCATGCGCGAACGTATTGCATCCGCCTTGCAACTGGATTTGAGTCAAGTCAATGTCAAAGCCAAAACAGCCGAAAAATTAGGACCTGTTGGCTTGGGCCAGTCTATCGAGGCGAGGGCTGTCGCTTTGTTGAAAAGCCAATGACATGCGTACCCATTGCCTGACCATTCGCTTTTGCTCGGGTTGAAGCTGTAAATACTGCCTGAGCATTTCCGTGTCGCCCATGCCCATGCCGTCAATCAGTTGGGTTTCTTTGACGGCATGAACCACCCGTTGTGGACCAAACAGCAAATCTTGCGGACTGATGTTTAGCACCTCGCCCAGTGTCTTGAGTTTGTCTTGTTTGGGCATGGACACGCCAAACATCCAATTTCGAGCTGCGTGGGCGGTGATGCCCTCGCCCCAATAGCGTAAATTGAAAGAGTCGGCCAATTGGGTGGCAGAGGCTTTGAGCCCGGCGTCTTTCATGGCTTGACGCAAACGGGCTGCAAAGGCTTCGTGTTCTGGGTTGTGCAGGTTTTTCTTCATGCCTGCAAAGATAATTCAGCGTCGTTTTGCAGGCAATAGCGTGGCACTTAAATTCGGTGTAACTGAAAGTCGATGACACCCACCTCATCCATTTGGATGATGTGTAAAAACACAGTGCATATTTCTACTGTGCAGCCCAGCCCCCATCCATGTTCCAAGCTGCACCACGCACATTGTTGCCAGCCGCAGAGCATAAAAACAGAGCCAATTCACCCAATTCTTCAGGCGTAGTGAACTGCATAGAGGGCTCTTTTTCACTCAAAAGCAAACGGGTGGCTTCGTCGACGCTCACTCCGAGTGCCTTAGCCTTGGCATCGACTTGTTGCTGAACCAAGGGGGTTAAAACCCACCCAGGACAAATGGCGTTGCAGGTCACGCCAGTGGTGGCTGTCTCCAGCGCAGTGACTTTGGTCAGTCCCACGATGCCGTGCTTGGCCGCCACATAGGCCGATTTATTTGCCGAACCCACCAAACCGTGAACTGACGCAATATTGAGGATGCGACCCCAGTTGGCTTGGCGCATGGCGGGCAGGGCTAGGCGGGTGGTGTGAAATGCGCTAGAGAGGTTGATGGCAATGACGTCATCCCATTTTTGGGTGGGGAAGTCCTCTAAGGCGGACACATATTGGATACCGGCGTTGTTGACCAACACATCGATGCGGCCAAAACGCTCTGCTGCAAAGTGCATCATGGCTTCTATCTCGGAGGCCTTGCGCATATCTGCGCCATGAAATGCAGTTTCAACGCCCCATGCGGCAACTTCAGCAACTGCTGGCTCATGCGGACCAAACCCGTTAAGCACCACATTGGCGCCTGCTTTGGCCAAGGCCTGGGCCAGCCCTAAACCAATGCCACTGGTTGAACCTGTGACCAAGGCTGTCTTGCCAACTAAAAATCGCTCACTCATACTTTCCCCAATCCATTACGATGACCGGTCTTATTCTGCACCAAGCTATTGAGTTTCTTTGACGATGAAAAGCACTGACGTTTTGGAAGACTCGCCCTTAGGCGTGGAAGTTCTGCTGTCTGTGGCTGGCGTCAATTTCGAACCCAGCCAACAAACTTTAGAGCGTGCCAGAGCATTCGCGGAACCTTTTTTGTCCACGCAACAGTTGGACAACGGTGAAAACTGCTTGGTTCATGCAGACGCCTTGGCGGTATTGGTCAAGTCCTTGGGCGCATCGGACGATATGCAAGCCGCGTCTTATTTGGCTTTTGCGTGTGAGCACTTAAACAAGCCCCAAGAGTTGATTGACAAGGCCTTTGGTGCCAGCCATGCTGCTTTGGCCATGGAAACCATGCGCTTGATGCAGTTGCAACGTCAAGCGCAAACCCGTGCAGCAAAAGATGTCCAAGGGCAAGTGCAAATTGAATTTGTCAGACGCATGTTGCTGGCTTTTTCAAGGGACTTGCGGGTGGTGGTTTTGCGATTGGCTTCACGTTTGCAAACTTTGCGCTATTTGCATGCACATAAAAAAACCGACTTAAACGATGTGGCCAAAGAGTCTTTGCTAGTCTTTGCACCCTTGGCCAATCGCTTGGGTATTTGGCAAATCAAATGGGAGATGGAGGACCTGGCTTTTCGCCTGCTGGAGCCCCAGACGTACAAGCAGGTGGCGGCTTGGTTGGAGGATAAGCGTGTCGAGCGAGAGGCCCAAGTAACGCAGTTGCGGCAATCGCTTGCAGACCAATTGCTGGCACAAGGCATTGCTGCACAAGTACAGGGTCGGCCCAAGCACATCTACAGCATCATCAAAAAAATGCGCGGAAAGTCGCTGGACTTCTCACAAGTTCGCGACTTGCGTGCGCTCAGGGTGATTGTGGGCAATGTCGAAGACTGTTACCGCGTCTTGTCATGGGTGCATGCGCAGATGACCCCTTTAGAAAACGAGTTTGATGATTACATTGCCAAACCAAAGTCGAATGGCTACCAATCCTTGCACACCGTGGTGAGTGATGCCTTGGGGAGGGTGGTTGAAATCCAAATTCGCACCCACGCGATGCATGCGCATGCCGAGTTTGGCGTGGCAGCGCATTGGGCCTACAAAGAGGCAGGTACCAAGGGCTACTCAGGTTTGCAAGTGTCTGATGCTAGGGCCAAAAAAATGGCTGTTTTGCGTCAACTGCTGGCTTGGGAACGCGATTTGAACCAAGCCGCACATACCGACCCGAAAGCAAGCTCGGTGGAAGAGGACGACAAAATTTATGTGCTGACACCCCAAGCCGCTGTCGTTGAGTTGCCCGTTCATGCCACACCCGTCGACTTTGCCTACAGCCTGCACACCGACTTAGGACATCGCTGTCGAGGCGCGAAAGTCGATGGCCTCATGGTTCCGCTGTCTACCCTTTTGCGCAATGGACAAACGGTTGAAGTGATCGTTGCCAAAGAGGGTGGCCCTTCTAGAGATTGGTTGAACCCTGAGTTGGGTTTTTTAAGTTCGCATCGGGCGAAAGCCAAGGTCAGGGCTTGGTTCAACGCGCAGGTGGCAAGCCAAACCATGGCAAAAGGGCGAGAGTTGGTTGAGCGTCTTTTGCAGCGCGAAGGCAAAACCGCCTTGAAACTGGATGAACTGGCCGTGCAGTTGGGCTTTCCTGCTGCGGCGCAACTTTTTGAGGTCGTGGGCAAGGATGAGTTCTCGCTGAAAACCATCGAAACCTTTTTACGCCCCCCTGCGCCCTTGCTGGATGACGATGAGCGTCTCTTACGCAAAACCCAGCGCAGCAAAAGTCAATCGGCTCTTTCCGGCGTATTGGTCGTGGGGGTTGATTCATTGATGACCCAATTGGCCAAATGTTGCAGGCCTGCGCCACCCGACACCTTGGGCGGCTTTGTCACGCGTGGAAAAGGGGTAAGTGTTCACCGCAGCAGTTGCAAAAATTTCGTTCAGTTGTCAATGACTGCGCCGGATCGCGTGATACCAGTCGCATGGAGCGCGAGCAACCGAACTGATGCGCTTTACCCTGTGGACATACAAATCGTTGCCAATGATCGACAAGGGCTGTTGCGTGATATCTCCGAAGTGTTTGCCAAGGACAAGATCAATGTGATTGGTGTGCAAACCCAATCTATCAAAGAAACAGCGTGGATGACATTCACCGTGGAAGTAGGCGACGCTTCGAAATTGAACAAGGTACTCACGGTTGTCAAAGATGTCTTGGGTGTGCGAACTGCAAGGCGACATCTTGGCTAAGCAGACTGCTGTTAG
>CAMCWS010000080.1 GCA_945882755.1 Bordetella parapertussis
ACTATGTGCAAATGGACGACACCAACCTCGCCTACCTCTGCGACGACAAAATGCGCGAAGCTGCCCGTGCCCGTGGCGACGACCCCAACGAGTTGCCCCACCGCTATGCCGCTTTCATCAACAAAGTAGTGGCGCAAAAACCTGCGGGCATGACCTTGGCCATGCACCTGTGCCGCGGCAACTTCAAGAGCACCCATGCCGCAGCGGGCAACTACGAACCTGTGGCTGAAGCCCTGCTGTCTGAGATGAACATCGACGCCTACTTCTTGGAATACGACGATGACCGCAGCGGCGACTTCCGCCCCTTGCGCTTTCTGGCCAAAGACAAGCTGGTGGTGCTGGGTTTGGTGACCACCAAGTTTGGCGCCATGGAAAGCAAAGACAGCTTGAAGCGCCGAATTGACGAAGCCGCCAAATATGCGCCCCTCTCGCAGTTGGCGCTGTCACCCCAGTGCGGTTTTTCCAGCACGGTGCACGGCAACAACATTGCTGTGGAAGACCAGCGCAACAAACTGCGCTTGGTGGTGGAAACCGCGCAAGAGGTGTGGGGTAGCAATTAAAAATTAAACTAGAAAAGACTTGAGATGACACTAGCGAATCAGCGGACATCCAGTGGGTTGGGTAAAAGTTTCTTACCGAACTCTGGGTTTGGACGTAACTTGTCAGCGCCTGGGTTGTTCGCCCTCAAACTACCTTTAAAGAACCATGATTTCAGTGAATAGGTTTGGGTAGCAAACATAATGAACAGCAGCACAAACAAGATCAGCAGCAAAGTGGAAGGGTTCATCTTTTTCTCCAAAAGTTAAAAGCGGGAAACTGAAAAATTTCAGTTTTGCAATTATGCTGATCTGTTCCTGTTTTGCAATGCAAGGCTGCGCGAGATGTTACAAAATGAAAAGATGACCACCCAAAGAGTTAGTGAATTTGTCGTTTTCCTGATTGGCAGGCTTTCAACAAAGCCATTGGCTGCAGAGCGCCAAGGGCAGGTTGAGTGGCGGCTGACGCGAGTCAGTCAGCCCATGGATTGATGACATCCAACCCTAGGCCTTCAAAGTCCTTGGCATTTCGGGTGACCATGTGCAAACCGTGAACCAAGGCCGTGGCAGCGAGCAAACTGTCAATGGCAGGCAAGGGTCTTCCAGCCGCAGCTACCATCTGTCCCCAACGGTCTGCCACCTGTTCATTGATGCTCAACACGCGGCCTAAGAAAAACAGGGACAGTTCGTTTTGCAACCAATCGTAAAGCGCCAATTTCCGAGCTTTATCTTGCACACCGTCAATGCCTTTGCGCAACTCCCCCAGCGTGAGCACACTTAAATAAAGTGAGGAAGCAGGTCGTTGGGCAAACCATGCAGACACCCCGGGATGGGGTTGTTTGCACCGAAACTCGGACAGCACATTGGTGTCGAGCAAATAGCTCATAAAGAAAGATCGCGGGTGAGGCTTGGGTCACGCTCGAATGTCACATCATCAGCACCAAACAAAGGAGATCGGCGCATGAGATCTTCCAAGCCTTGCTCATTGCAAGTCAGGCGACTGTACATGGCCTGAGAGACAACCACAGCCACCGACTGTCCATGGTGGGTGATGTACTGAGGTCCATCACTTTCGGCGCATTTCACAACCTCGGACAACCGAGCCTTGGCTTCTTGCATTTGCCATGCTTTCATTGGACGCCCCTTATTCAGACCAGACTGGTCAGAATATAGCATGGCAAGCGCAACAACGCTATCTCACGCCAAGCCGAGCAACCTCACCGCGTTGTCCTTCAAGATGCCAGGCATCACCTCGGGCTTGAAGCCCGCCACCTCGAAGTCCTTCATCCAACGCTCGGGGGTGATCAGGGGGTAGTCGCTGCCAAACAGCACACGGTCTTTGAGCAAGGTGTTGGCATACTGCACGAGGCTCTTAGGGAAGTATTTCGGGCTCCAACCAGACAGGTCCATCCAGACATTGGGCTTGTGCATGGCCACCGACAGCGCCTCGTCTTGCCAAGGAAAGCTGGGATGCGCCATCACGATTTGCATGTCGCCCCAGTCGGCCGCCACCTCGTCCAAGTGCATGGGGTTGCTGTAGGCCAATTTCAGGCCGCCGCCGCAGCGCATACCCGAGCCAATGCCGCTGTGCCCCGTGTGAAAAATCGCGGGTAATTTGTGTTCGTTGATCACCTCGTAGATGGGCCAAGCCATCTTGTCGTAAGGGTGGTAACCCTGCACCGTGGGGTGGAACTTGAAGCCACGCACACCCTCCTCTTTGATGAGCCGTTCGGCCTCGCGAGCACCCATCTTGCCCTTGTGCGGGTCGATGCTGGCAAAAGCGATCATCATGTCGCTGTTGTCCCGGGCGGCTTTGGCGATTTCTTCGTTGGGAATGCGGCGCCGCCCCATGTGCGACTCGGCGTCCACGGTGAACATGACCAAGCCAATCTTGCGCTCGCGGTAATACGCCACGGTTTCTTCGATGGTGGGGCGACGGTCTGAGCCAAAGTATTTGTCGGCGGCGCGGTCGTACTCTTCGCCATAGTTGTCAAATGGGTTCCAGCAACTCACCTCGGCGTGGGTGTGGATGTCAATGGCAATCAGGTGTTCGTGGTTCATGGTCGAATAAGATCCTTCGCATCAACTATAACGACCCGAGACAAGTCCATGACCTCCGATCTTCACCTAGAGATGCTTGACGATGTGGCCGTGGTGCGCATCACCCGCGCTGCCAAACGTAACGCCTTGAACGATGAACTCATCTTGGCCCTTCGCCACACCTTCGACAACTTGCCTGCCCACACCAAAGCTGCGGTGCTTTGCGGCAGTGGCGAGCACTTTTGTGCAGGACTTGACCTAAGCGAACTGCAAACCCGCGACGCGGGTGAAGGCATGCAGCATTCCAGGATGTGGCACAGCGCCTTTGAGCGCATCCAGTTTGGTGCAGTGCCCGTGGTGGCCGCCTTGCAAGGTGCGGTGGTGGGCGGTGGCCTGGAGTTGGCTGCGTCCTGCCACATTCGAGTGGCGGACGACACCACCTTTTATGCCCTGCCAGAAGGAACACGCGGTATTTTTGTGGGTGGTGGTGGTGCGGTGCGCATACCCAAGCTGATAGGCGTGGCCCGCATGACCGACATGATGATGACGGGACGGGTCTACAACGCGGTGGACGGCGAGCGCATTGGTTTTGCGCAATACCTGGTGGCCGCTGGCACCGCTTTTGACAAAGCGCTGGAATTGGCCAAGCGTATCGCCACCAACGCCCCGCTCACCAATTACGCCTTAATGCACGCCCTGCCCCGCATCGCCGAACAACCTGCCGACCACGGCTTAGTCACCGAATCGCTGATGTCCTCCATCACCCAAGCCGCACCCGAGGCCAAAGCCCGTGTCGAGGCTTTTTTGCAAGGTCGTGCTGCCAAGGTCGAAAAGAAATGACGATGTCAGCGCCAAAGTACCGCGCCATGCGTTATGGCATCACCAGCGTACAGGTCGATACCCATGACAACGGTATTCAGCACGTGCTTGCCGATGTGCCATTGGAGCCATACCCCCAGCGCATGACAGACAAACTCTTGCATTGGGCAAACGAAACCCCAGACCGCACCTACGTCGCCAGACGCCAGCGACTGAGCGATGGCCGCACGGGTGATTGGCAACACCTCTCCTACGTTCAAGCGCTCACATACGCCAGACGCATAGGCCAAGCGCTGATCAACCGCGGTTTGAGTACAGACAAACCGGTGCTCATCCTGAGTGAAAACAGCCTCGAACACGCGATGATGGCGTTGGGATGCATGATGGTGGGTGTCGCTTACTGCCCCGTTTCTCCAGCCTATTCCACTGTCAGCAAAGATTTTGAAAAATTGAAACACATCATGCGCACACTGACGCCTGGCATGGTGATGGCGGTAGACGCCGACCGCTATGGCGCGGCCATCGCCGCATGTGTGCCCGATGACGTGGAAGTTGTGTTGGTCAACGGCAGTGTGGCGGGCAGAGACCACACACGCTTTGCCGATGTGTTGAACACGCCTGAAACAGCTGCGGTTGAAGCGGCCATGCAAGCCACGGGACCCCACACCATCGTCAAGTTTTTGTTCACCTCGGGCTCAACCAATATGCCCAAGGGCGTGATCAACACCCATGGCATGTGGTGCGCCAATCAGCAGCAAATGCTGCAGTCCATGCCCGTGTTGGGCGAAGCGCCCCCCGTGTTGGTGGACTGGCTGCCTTGGAACCACACTTTTGGTGGCAACCACAATATGGGCCTCACGCTGTACCACGGTGGCTCGCTTTATATCGACGATGGAAAACCCGTCCCAGCCCTGATGGGTGAAACTTTGCGCAACCTGCGCGAAATCGCACCCACGGTGTATTTCAATGTACCCACAGGTTTGGAAGCCATCGCTAACGCCATGCACACCGACGATGTGCTGCGCCGCAACCTGCTCAGCAAGGTACGCATGTTTTTTTATTCCGGCGCAGCATTGGCCCAACCGATTTGGGATAGCTTGCATAGCTCGCAAGAGCGTGAGGTAGGCGAGCGCATCGTCATGGGCACAGGCCTTGGCATGACCGAGACGGGGCCTTTTGGCATCTTTGTGCCGCGTCCCGAGGTGGAATCGGGCGACTTGGGTCTCCCCGCTGCTGGCTTGCAATTGAAGCTCGCTCCCATGGGCGACAAAGTGGAGGTGCGTTACAAAGGTCCCAATGTGACGCCAGGCTATTGGCGAGCCGCTGAAGCCAACGCTGATGCGTTTGATGAAGAAGGTTTCTTGAAAAGCGGCGATGCGGTGGTGTGGCGCGATCCAGCGCAACCCCATTTGGGTTTGCGCTTTGACGGACGTATCGCTGAGGACTTTAAGTTGTCCACTGGCACCTTTGTCAGCGTGGGTCCCTTGCGCGGCAAGATCATCGCCGCAGGTGCGCCTTATGTGCAAGACGTGGTCATCACCGGCTTGAACATGAAAGAGGTGGGCGCCATGCTGTTCACGACCCCTAAAGTTCGGCAGTTAGCCGGGTTAGACGCTGAAGCGCCTTTGGCAGAGGTGCTGGCCCACCCCTCGGTGTTGGCGCATTTTCAGCAGGTGCTCAACCAACTGGCCGCGAATGCCACCGGCAGCGCCAACCGCGTAGCCCGCCTTGTGCTGCTGTCCGAACCGCCCTCCATCGACAAGGGCGAGGTCACTGACAAGGGCTCCATCAACCAACGCGCAGTGCTGAAACACCGCGATGCTTTGGTCCATGCGTTTCACAACAACCTCACGCAAAACACTTTGTTGCCTCAATAAGAAAAGACCCCCACGATGAACTACCCCACATTGAACCGCCGCCTCGCCCTGCAAAGCCTTGGCTTGCCATTGGCCTCCTCCATGCTGAGCCCTTTAGCGGCCTTGGCGCAAAACACCCTGCCTGTCGAGCAGGTGAAAATTGTCTGCGGCTTCCCCGTAGGCGGCACAGCCGACACCATCAGCCGACGGGTAGGCGACAAATTGGCTGGATCGGCCTACTCACGCAATGCGGCGATGGTGGAAAACAAAACCGGCGCGGGTGGGCGCATTGCCATCGAGGCGGTAAAAAACGCCAACCCTGACGGCAGTACCTTGTTACTCAGCGCTTATTCCATGCTGCTGATCTACCCGCATATTTACCGCAGCCTCAGCTACGACCCTTTCAAAGACTTTGCCCCTGTATCAATCGCCTCTGTTTTGTCACACGGCTTAGCGGTGGGGCCCATGGTGCCTGCCAACGTGAAAAACGTGAAAGATTTTTTGGCTTGGTGCAAAGCCAATCCTGATCGTGCCAATTACGGTTCTCCCGCCGCCGGTTCTACGCCACACTTTTTGGGTGCCTTGCTCACTTTAGAAAGTGGCGTAGCCATGCAGCACGTGGCTTACCGTGGCTCTGTGCCAGGGGTGACTGATGTGATTGCGGGTCAAATTCCTGCCATGTTCACGCCTCACGGCGACTTTTTGGCTAACCACCGCGCAGGGAAATTGCGTATCTTGGCCACTTCGGGCAAAAAGCGATCGGTGTTTGTGCCCGACATTCCCACGTTTGCTGAACAAGGGTTTGCTGACCTCACCGTCGAAGAATGGTTTGGTTTTTTCGCACCTGCCAAAACCCCTGCCAACGCTATCGCAACAGCCAACACGGCCATCAACAACGCCTTGAAGGACAAAGGCATTATTGACAGTTTGGCCCTACAAGGCCTGTCCCCCTTGGGCAGCAGCCCTGAAGAGATGGCCAAGGAGATGCGCCGCCTTTACGAACTATGGGGACCCATCGTCAAGCGCATCGGCTTTACGGCCGAGTCTTGATCCCTTAGCGTTTAGGCGCTGGCATGGGTGGCAGCAAAGCTTCAATTGCTGAGGCCACTGCCAACAAACGCCGGTCGCTGGAGACTGGGCCATCCAACTCCAAGCCCAAAGGCAAGCCGGTTTTGGTCAAACCCATGGGAATGCTGATGCCTGGGATCCCGGCATTGCTGCCGGGATCGGTGTTGCGGATATAGGTGGGAAAAGTCGGTACTTGAACGCCATTCAATTCGACTGTTTCATCTTGCCCAATAGGCCTTGCAGGCAAAACGGTGGTGGGAAACACCAAAGCGTCTAAGCGATGCGATGAAAAATGCTCGGCATACACCGCTTGCAAATGCACACGTGCTTTCAAAGCCGCCTCGTAGGCAGCACGCGGCATGGCTTGGTCACCCAACTGCGAGCCCACAATGCCCGCCACATCGGGGCTGGCAATTTTTTCGGCAATTTGGGCCAAGGTCAGCTTGTAGCGGTTGTGTGCCAAGTAGGCTGGCAGGTCCACCGTCAGCTCGTACAAAGCCACTGGGAAACCCACTTGCGCGTTCAAGGCTGACATTCCCGCCACATCGCCTTCAACCAAGGTCACGCCAGCACGGGCAAGTTGCGCAAGCAATGCCTCCATGGCATCCAACACCTCGGCGTCTGCGCCTTGGCAAAAGTCCATGCGTGGCACACCCAAGCGCAAGCCTTTGAGATCGATCTTGTCCAAACTCAAGGCTGCACCGCACAACACACTGTCCATCAATGCCGCATCTTCAACGCTGCGGGTAATCGGGCCAGCGGTATCGCGGGTATGCGAAATCGGGATGATGCCCGTACCTGAATATCGACCGACCGTCGGGCGAAAACCCACCACGCCGCACAAAGCGGCAGGCACTCGCACAGAGGCACCTGTGTCCGTGCCCAGTGCGGCTGGCACCATGCGGGCCCCCACCGCTGCAGCTGAACCGCCGCTGCTGCCGCCTGCAATCATGTCGTGGTGCCAAGGGTTGCGCGTGGCACCGGTATAAGCATTGTTGGTGCTGATGCCAAAGGCCAGTTCGTGCATATTGGTTTTACCTGCCAGCAAAGCACCCGCATCAAACAAGCTTTGCGCAACCGGCGCGTTGTGCAAGGGCTGGGCATCTTTCAATGCAGGCGTGCCACCCGAGGTGCTTAGGTTCAGCGTGTCGATGTTGTCTTTCAACGCAATGGGAATACCCGCCAAAGCTTTATCGGCTTGCTGACACCAACCACCGCTGTCACAGGCTCTCGCTGCGGCCAACAGCGCATCGCTGTCTTGGCTTACCCAAGCATTGACCGCTGTTTGGGCTTGTTGAACATTGATCAAGGCTTGGGCGTACTCGGCAGCGCTCATGGTTTTGGCGGCCAAGGCAGCACGGGCTTGGGTGAGGGTCATGTCAGCAGCTTGCATCTCATCTCCAATCAAAAAAGCGATCTTGGCATAAAGATGAAAAACTGGGGTTTTCACCTAAACCTTGGCTCAAAGCGGCTTGGGCTTAAACTCGCGGACTTACTTTTTTACCGACAAAATTTCATCATGATCACCACCCCCTCTGGCCTGCAATACGAAGACACCCACCACGGCGAGGGTGAGACCGCCCAAGCGGGTCACCATGTGACCGTGCATTACACCGGTTGGCTTTGGGACAACGGCGAAAAAGGGGCTAAGTTCGACTCCAGTTTGGATCGCAACGACCCCTTCGAGTTTGGCCTAGGCCAAGGCATGGTCATCCAAGGATGGGACGAAGGCGTACAAGGCATGAAGATTGGCGGCAAGCGCAGCCTGCTGATTCCCGCCGAACTCGGCTATGGCGCTCGCGGCGCCGGTGGCGTCATCCCACCTAACGCCACCTTGCTGTTTGAGGTGGAATTATTGGGCGTTGAGGGCTGATGCCCCCTTGAAATAAGCCAAGCCCCTCCCATTTACAGGGCTGATTGAAATCAGCCTTTTTATTTTGTATGACAGAACCTCATCAACCCCTACCGTCTGAGCCGACGGGTCAACCTGAGCCCGCCATGGACCCCAACCTCAACGCAAGCCCTGCCGATTTGCCCGCCGACCCCTTGTCAGAGGCGCTGGCCGAGTTGGCCGTGGTGCAAGCCAAAAACGCTGATTTGGCTGACCAATTTTTAAGAGCCAAAGCGGAAGTGGAAAACGCACGTCGCCGCGCTGAAGAGGAAATTTCCAAAGCGCGCAAGTTCGCGGTGGAAGCCTTTGCAGAAAGCCTGCTGCCCGTGGCCGACAGCCTGACCGCGGGTTTGGCCATTGCTGACGCCACCACTGAGCAATTGCGTGAGGGTTCTGAAGCCACACTGCGGCAGCTGAAAAGCGCTTTGGAACGACATAAGGTGATTGAAATCAACCCTGAAGTCGGGGCTAAGTTTGACCCTCACCAGCACCAAGCCATTTCCGTCGTGCCCGCTGAACAAGAAGCCAATACCGTGGTTTCTGTACTTCAAAAAGGTTACTTGATTGCAGACCGCGTGCTGCGCCCGGCTTTGGTCACTGTGACAGCCCCCAAGTAATACAGGCTTGAACACACCCTACGCACTTGAAATCCACCAAGTTATCCACAACTGTTGAATATCGCTTTTAGAAATGAATCAGTCGCCTTCGGGGGCTGAATCGCACAGGAGAAAAAAATGGGAAGAATCATTGGCATTGACCTTGGCACCACCAACTCATGCGTGGCCATCATGGAAGGCAACACCACCAAGGTGATCGAGAACGCTGAAGGCGCTCGCACCACGCCATCCATCA